>JAFMIX010000067.1 GCA_017853785.1 Verrucomicrobiales bacterium | reverse complement strand
AAGTTTATTGAGTGCTGTTACGGCGAAGCGAGCGCAGCTCCCCAGCCCTAAAAAGTCCTCGGCCTAACGACCCAAGCTCAGCGACGCCCGCACGGACGGCGGGGAGGCCGTTCGCTGCAGCGCATGGTTAGGCGACGTTGGTTGAGATGTAGCCTCATGAGTGGTCTCTCCAATAATTGTTGGCTGCGGCCACAGTTTGAAAGTTGATGGCCACGACTTGCGAAGCCGCGGTTAAGCTGTCCGCATCGTTGGCGTAAACCTCCCGTAACTTCTGACGGATCTCGTCAGAAGGCTGAGTATATTTGATGCCCATTCGAGAAAGCTTGATAGCGAGTTCAAAACCTTCTTGAGGCGTGGCGGTTTGCAGTGTGTTGAGCCAAGTGTCGGGCATATGTTTATTGATGTAATGTATGGATTATCTGATTTTTGAAAGCGCGTGCTCAGTCGCCTAACAGTTATTAGGGAGCAAATTGCGGTATTTCCCGGTGGTCATAGGAGGATTGTATTTCAGTCTTTCATGGCTGGCAACAAAGGTTTATAGAACCTCTATTCATGAATATTTAACCGGGAAAAACCGCAGGTCCGTTGGGGAAGTTGGTGCCGGATCCGAAGGCGAGGTTGCGGGAGCAGTTTCATGAGGTGGCGCGGTTCAAGTATTTCAGCGAGCGTACGGAGGATTCTTATTGGCAGTGGGTGGTGCGGTATTTGAAGTTTCACCGGCAAGGGCAGCGGTGGGTGCATCCGCGGGAGTTGCCAGCGGCGGCTATCGCGGCGTTTTTGTCGGATTTGGCGAACGGGCAGGGGGTGGCGGCGGCGACGCAGGCGCAGGCTTTGAACGCTTTGGTCTTTCTGTATCGGGAGGTATTGCAGGTGCATCTGCGGGAGATCGGGGAGTTCGCGCGGGTGCGGCGGCCGGCGCGGCTGCCGGAGGTGTTGACGCGGGCGGAGGTGCAGCGGGTGTTGGAGGCGGCGGCACCGGAATTTCAAATGCCTTTGCGGTTGCTTTACGGCACGGGGCTGCGGTTGATGGAATTGCTGCGCCTCCGCATCAAGGATGTGGATTTTGAGCGCAATCAAATCGTCGTGCGGGGCGGAAAGGGCGGGAAGGATCGGGTGACGATTTTGCCGGCAAGTTTGAAGGTGGAATTGGCCGTGCAGGTGGAACGCTGGCGGCTGGAGCATGCGCGGGAACTGGCGGCGGGACGTGGGGAGACTTCGTTGCCGGACGGCGTGGCCCGGAAGTATCCGGCGGCAGCCCGCGAGTGGGCGTGGCAATATCTGTTTCCGGCGGCGGGTTTGACGATGTATCGGGGAGTGCGGCTGCGGCATCATTTGCACGAGGATTCATTGCAGCGGGGGATGAAAGCGGCGGTGGCGCGGGCCGGCATCGCCAAGCGGGCGACGTGCCACACGTTGCGCCATTCGTTCGCCACACATCTGCTGGAGAATGGCTACGACATCCGCACCTTGCAGGATTTACTCGGCCATAAGAATGTGACGACGACGCAGATTTACACGCAGGTCATGCAGAAGCCGGGGCTGGGCGTGCGTAGCCCGCTCGACGGTTGAAAACTATTTTTTCTTCGCCTGGGCGAGGAGTTCCGCCTTGGTCTCGGCTTGCAGAAAATCCAATTCCGGCTTGAGTTCGGCTTTGGTCTTCTGGTCCATCCGGTCAATAAACAGGATGCCGTTCAGGTGATCCACCTCGTGCTGCACGGCTTTGGCGAGCAAGCCGCCGCAGCGGAACTGGATGCGCTCGCCCTTAGCATTCAGCGCGGTGACTTCCACGGATTCGGGGCGTGAAATCTCAGCGTAGATTTCGGGGAAACTCAAACAACCTTCCCCGCCGTTCACGGGGGCGTTGACGGGTTTCACTTCGGGGTTGATTAGCACGAGCGGCATGAAAGCCTTCACATCCGCCGGTTTGCCTTCGAGTTCGAGCGTGGATGGGCGTTCTTTTTCATCCACCGGACTCACGTCAATGACCGTAAGTTGCACCGCGCGCCCGATCTGCTGTGCGGCGAGGCCGACGCCGTCGGCCGCCTCCATGGTTTCGAACATGTCCGCAATCAATTGTTTGATTTCCGGGGTGATGGCTTCGATGCGCGCGCCCTTTTGCCGGAGAACCGGGTTGCCGTATTTAACAACAGGTAAAATCATGAATTCGAGATGCCCAGCAATTGGAGGATGCGTTCCAGTTCCGCATCCGAATAGAAGGAGATGTCCACCGAGCCTTTGCCGTCGGCATAACGCAGTTGCACTTTTGTGCCGAACGTCTCGCGCAATTTGCTTTCGAGATCGGCTACGTGGGTGTCGGTGACGACTAGCGGAGCTTTGGTCGGAGAAGCGACGACGCCGGCGGCACGATTGGCGAGTTTGAGGACAAGTTGTTCGGTCTGGCGGACGTTCAGACCTTCTTTGAGGACACGCTCGGCGGCGGACTTCTGGTCCTTCTCCGTGGCGAGGCCGAGGATGACCTTGGCGTGCCCGACGGAAAGTCGGCCGTCGCGGATGAATGCCTGCACCGGGGTGGGTAATTTCAGCAGGCGTAGTGCGTTGGCGACGACGGTGCGGCTCTTGCCAACTTTCTGAGCGACTTCCTCCTGCTTGAGCTTGAACTTTTCCACGAGTTCCGCGTAGCCGGCGGCTTCTTCAATGGGATTCAGGTTTTCGCGCTGGAGATTTTCGATGAGCGCGAGTTCAAGCACGGCGCGGTCATCGGCATCGCGGACGATGACCGGGACTTCGGCGAGATTCAGGAGTTGCGAGGCGCGCCAGCGGCGTTCGCCGGCGATGAGTTCCAAATGATCGCCCACGGTGCGGACGATGAGCGGCTGGATGATGCCTTGTTCGCGGATGGAATCGGCGAGTTCGCGCAGGCTTTCGGGCGGAAAATCTTTGCGCGGCTGGAACGCGCAAGGGCGGATGCGCGCGAGCGGGACTTTCTGGACGCGTTCGCGCGGGTCGATGACAGTTGCAGCGACCGCCACAGCGGCGGCGGGAGCGGCGGG
Source organism: Verrucomicrobiales bacterium (assembly GCA_017853785.1). Classification (GTDB taxonomy): domain Bacteria; phylum Verrucomicrobiota; class Verrucomicrobiia; order Limisphaerales; family JAFMIX01; genus JAFMIX01. The sequence goes on along the minus strand of JAFMIX010000067.1, from coordinate 6,632 downwards.
CGATGGATTATTGGAGGCGGGCGCGGGCGGCTTGACGACGGGAGCGTTCCCGCCAAGCAGCGCGCCGAGTCCGCGACCTAAAGCTGGTTTGGCCATGGGCGGGAGTGTGGCGGCGGGGCGGGGGCGTTGTCAATTTCAAGTCCGGCGCAAGCCCAACTTGCAGGCGGGATTGCTCATAGGGGCGCAGAGAAAATTACCAACTGGAATGGTTGTTTCTTTTGGGGCAAGACCAACGTTTTCGCGAAGGCCCGGCCGGCTTGCAGGGTGATGCTGGCGGCAATGACGCAAAGGCAGATGCCGAATTTGGAACGATGACTTTTCATGGATGCATAAGCAGTCGGTTCGTTTTGTTCGGTGATGGTCTCCAATTTTTGAATTCAATTTCTTCATCTAAGGTAGTTCCAGAAATTCAGGCGGCGCGTTGGTGGCGGCGGGTTTCTCAGGGAACAGTTCGCGCAGCGACTGGACCGGGCTGAACGGCAGCAAAAACACCTTGGGAATATAAACCGGCGCCGCCTGCGGCTGCGCGAGCGTGCCGGTCACTTTGAATTCCAGCGCCTTGGCGATAGGCCGCAGCACGGTGCTGACCATAGGGCCGATAACCCAGGTGTCGCGCAACGGCTCGGCCTCGACGCGGGCGTCCAGATTGCCGGCAAAATCGGCGCTGCCGCGATATTGCAAACGCATCATGGGCGAGCGGAGTTCCAAGTTGTCCGTACGCACGATGCTGTTGGAGATGGTGAAGTTCGCGCCGCCATCGCTGGCGCGACCGCTGCCGAGGTTCGGCCATAAGGAATTCAGGGCCGGGGCGAAGACCCCGAACACGGGAATCTCCCAGAGCAGACCGTCGCGCAAGGCCACGGCGCCGTGACCTTGCCAGCTCATGATGTCGCGCGACTCGGCTTGAGTGACAGCGAGCCGGCCACTGACCCGGCCTTCAAGGCGGTTCGAATTGCCGGCGAGGTCGGCGAGCAATTCGGCCAGACTGGTGTTCGTGGCCGTGAGATTGAATAGAAACCGGCTGCCTTCCTGCGGTGTAAAATCAAAGGCCGCGTTTCCGGCGATGCTCCCACCGTAAAAATCGCCCGTGACGTTGGTCAACGTCAATGAATCCCCCAGCCAATGAATGTCGCCGGAAATCTGTGGCACATTGAACTTCCACCAATGGAACGGCCCGCCCGCAACCCGCACTTGGAGGTCGGCGATGCGTTCCCCACCCACATGGATCGCCCCCTCCACATGTGCGGAGGGCGGCCGAAGAAATTGATACGGCTCCAAGGCGGCGGTGGTTTTCACCCCCACGGCGCGGGCGATCACCATCGGGTCAATCGTGCTGACGCCGTTGGTGAGGTAGAGCATGCGGTTGCGGAAATCCATGTCCACGCTGGTCAACGAGCCGCGCTGTTCCCCGTTTGTGCTGCGGGTCACACGCGGCTCGCCGAGGTGCAGCCAGAGATTCGTGTAGCGCACCGCTGTCTGGAGGCTGGTGCCGGACTCGCCGCGGAACGTGAAGTTGCTCAACGCCACCCGACCGGCGACGCCGAAACGCTCCAGCTCCTGCCAGCGGCCGAACAATTCCACGTCCAACTCCGGCGGCGTGGTCAGGCCCACGAGATCGAGCGCATGCTGGCCGGCGGGGTTCAGCAAGGGATGCGCGGCCTTCGGATCCACCACGCCTTGCAGGCGCCAGTAAAAATCCTGCGTCCGCAAGTCCGTCCAGTGCGACCCGCGCAGGCTTCCTTCCGTCCGCGTCACCTTGAACTCCGGCAGCCGCCAGAGGTGATTGGAATACGCGATGCGTGCAGTCAGAGCCCGGATGGGGATATTGCGATACGCGGCGGGGCCGATCTGAAAATCCGCGTCCAAGTGCATCGCCTCCAGAAATTCATCGCGCCGCGCGGCAGGGCTGTTAGTGCCCGCCAGCAACACGCTTCCGCCGGCGAAATAGATCTGCGGGGCCCGTTCCCAAGTGATCTGGCTGAGCCAGTGGTTCGCCGCGGTCGGGAGCAGCAGGCGGATCTTCATCAAGTCCAGCGCCGACGCGCCGCGGAAGTGGAGCGCGCGCGAGGTGAAATCAAAATCAGCGGCCAGGTCGAATTCGCCGCCGTCGAGTTGGGTCTGGATGCGGGCGAAGGCCAGCGCGGGTGGTCCGGCGTTGGTCACCGGCGCGAACCCGGCGCTGCGGAGATCGAGCCGGGTGCGGGCGAGGATGCCGAGCGGCGTGACCGTTTTGGGCGCGGTGAAGTTCGCGGCCAGCTTGAAGCTGCGGAAATCCCGGGCATCGCCGTAAAGGCTCACCCGCAGCCCCGGCGGCTGCGAGAAAATCAGGAGTTGCATCGCGTCATCAAACTGCCGCAACTGCTGGCGCAACCGGTCCGGCGTGGCAACCCGCGGACCGGGCGCAGGGCCGGGGACATTCGTCCGGGCGACCACGCTGGTGCGCCAGTTGCGAATGGCCGAAGCGTGCGTGAGTTCGCCGTTGAGCGCGATCTTCACCCCGGCGATGCGCACTTGGAAATCATCGAGCCGCCACGCGTCGTGGGGCAGAAAGTGGACGGTGGTCTGAAGATTGGTCGCGATTAGTTCGCGGCGCGGCTGGTCGCTCTCGTTGATGGTCCAGACGAGGAGTCCGTCATCCAGGATGAAGCCGCCGATTTCAAAGCGGCCACGACACAACGCCGCAAGCTTGAGCGGAATTTCCACGCGCCGCGCGGAGAATTGCGGCGTGGCAGGATCAGCCGCGCGACCAAACCGGACGTCGTAAGCCACAAAGCCGCGAGACCAACTGAGGCGAAGATTTGTGAATTGGAGTTCAACGCCCCGGGCGCGGAGCTGTTCCAACAAAGGGCGTTTGATGAAACCCGGCAGACCGACCTGATTCAACCAAAGCACGGCGAGAATGACCGCGATGATGAGCGTCCAGACCGCAGCGCGAATGCGACGGAAATAAATCCGCAGCCGCTGCCAGAAAGCGCGGCGGGCAGGTGGGGGATTTTTATCCGGCCCGGATTTCATGCCGTTTGAAATCGGTTGCCGCTACTCCGCAACCCAACTGGGGTCGCGAAAGAGTTTGATTGCCGCCGGCTTTCGGATTGAGGTCTTTGCACGCGCAAATCAAAGCCGAAAGCAACCCGGTTTAGAAGGTAAAACTTGAGCCCGAATGCTCCACGGATGCAAGCGGACCGGATGTCAGCGGCGGAGTCGCCCGCAGTTCAAGCGCCCGGGTAGACAGCGTAGTTCTGGTATTTATAGAAGTAGTATTCCGTGGCGGCCGATTCGACGCCATTGAACACGAGGCCAAGGATGTTGACGTCGCGCTGATAGAGAATGTCGAGGGCGGCATGCGCAACCCGGGCGGAGGTTTGGCCGGCGCGGATCACAAAGATGACGCCTTCGACGTGCGGCGACAAGCTGCCGACATCGTCCGCCGCCATCACGGGGGCGCTGTCGATGATGACGTAGTCATAGCGGGCGGCAACGGTATGGAGAAAATCCTTCGTGCTTTGCGCCAGGAAGTATTCTCCAGGGTTGTTGCACAGGCCGCCGCGCGGAAGCAAAGTCAGGTTTGGGACGGCGGTCGGCTTGATGGCCTGTTCCCACGGGAGGCCTTGGGTCAGGACTTCGGTGAATCCAACGGGAGCTTCGACCCCGAGACGTTTGTGCAGATGGCCCCGGCGCAAATCCGCATCAATCAACAGAACTCGGGAGCCAGCCTGCGCCAGGGTGATGGCGAGGTTGGCGGTCGTCATGGACTTGCCATCGTTGGGCACGGCGCTGGTGACGACAATGGTCTTGGAGCGTTTGCCCTCGGTGGCCATGTAGAGCAGGGAGGAGCGGAGGTTGCGATAAGCTTCGACGAAGGCATGGCGGCTGTCGCCGGGCTGGAGGAGTTTGGTCTCGCCGTTCTTGGAGTGTGGTTTTTCGTTGGGCACTTGGCCGAGGACGGGCTCGTCGAACATCGTCTGCAGTTCGGTGAACGAGGTGGGACGATCATCCAGCCGGTCGATGATGAAGAGCAATCCCAGGCCGAGCATCAGGCCAACGATGGAAGCGATAGCGAGGTTGCTGGCAATCTTGAGACTGACGCGCTGCGGCTCGGAGGCGCGTTCGGAAATCTTTACGGTCTCGGGATCGGCGGCGCGACCGAGGTCGAGCGAGCTTTGGGAGGCGATGAGTTGGTTGAACAAAATCTGGTTGCGCGCGTTCTCGGCCTTCATTTTCTCATATTCGGCCATCTTCCGGCTGATGTCAGCAGTGTTGGTCTTGAGTTGTTCGGTTTTGGCTTTGATGATTTCAATGTTGGCTTTGACGGTTACTTTGAGGTTTTCCAACCGGGCGGCACTCTGGTCGCGGAGAATTTTCAAATCTTTTTCACGGTTGGCGATTTCTTCGTTGAGCGAAATCATGATGGGGTGCTTGGGGCGGAAGATTTTGGACTGTTCGGCCTGCTGGGATTTTTTCAGCTCGATGATGCGCTTGAGTTGAAGGTAGCCGGCGCCGGAAGCGGCGAGGCGTTCCGCCGAAGTGTCTAGGCTGCTGATGTCGGGGACCGCGCCCTCTTGGATCTCCAGATTCTGATCAAGGGTTAGTTTGTTGAGCCGCTCATACTGAACTTCGAGGGTGTTGAGTTCCGAATCGAGGCGGACCAGTTCTTTGGTCGCTCCACCGCCCATTTCGGCGAGGCTGATGACGCTGTTGGAGGATTGAAAATTAACCAAGGCTTCTTCGCCTTTGGCCAGTTCCTTCTGGAGGCGGCCCAGTTTGTCTTGGATGCCGGAAAGCGTAGTGCTCAAGGATGAGTCCTTCATGTCCCGACGCAGATTGAGGTATTCATCCATGCAGGCGTCGAGATAGAAGCGGGTGTAGTTGGATTCAAGGCCGGTGCAGACTAGGTTGAAGACGCTGGTGCGGGGAATCTGGGTGGCCCGCAGAACCACCGGTTCGGCGGGAGTGGGCGTCTCGGGGTGCAGGGACCGAACGCGCTCGGCGGCCCGGTTCAGCACGGTGGCGCTTTGCATCAGGGCAATCTGCGTGCCGTAGAAATTGAAACCTTCTTCGGTCATGACGGGCATGGCGGAAGCGGAGTTGGCGATGCGGACGTTCAGGACCAGGCGGCCGTAGGAAGCATACGAGGGTGGGGTGTTCCAAAGCCGCCAGCCTTGAGCGGCGAGGGCGAGGGTTATGGTCAACGCGGGAATCCACCAGCGCTTGCGCAGGAGGTTGCGGTAGCGGTGAAGCTGCGCAAAGATGCGGCTGGATTGATTGGCGCGGTTGGGAGTGCTGGAAACTTCAGGTTGGCTCATGCGGTTCAGAAATTAATACCGCGTTTGGGCACAAAGACGCGGTCACCGGAATTAAGTGTGACATCCTTTTCGGTCATGGCTTTTTCAAAAACTTCTTCCATGTCGACGATCATAACCTTCTGTTCCGGGCCGGGGTTTTGAATGACCTGCACCTTGTTCTTTTTGGCAAACTCGCCAAAGCCACCTGCCCCGACGATGGCTTTGCTCACGGAGAAGGTTTCGTTGGGCGGCAACAGGACTGGGCCGGGAATCCGGACTTCGCCATAAACATAGACGCGCCCGAGAAGTTTCGTGCCAGATACCAGGCCGAGGATGACGGTGGCTTTGTAGTAATAATCTTTTTCCAGCAGCCGGGTGATCTCCTGCTTCGCCTCCCGACAGGTCTTGCGCTCGACTTTGACCAGCCCGATGTAAGGGACGTCGAGCTCGCCGGAGTCAGAAACGACGAGGACTTTCTGCGGGGTGTTGGGCGGGTCGCGATCCTCGACGATGCGGAAATTCACGGCATCGCCAGCGACGAGGCGGTGTTTATCGTCCGCCAGAGCAGTTTCGGTTTCGTTGGTCGTGGCAGCTGGATTGCTTGCCGGCGCCACGACGGATCCGGCGCCGACAGTAGTAGGGGGAATTTCCGCAAAGACCGGGCCGACGGACCGAGCCGGGGCGGGGGAATCTGCGGCAGCGACAGTGTGGGCCGCGCAGCAGATTCCGAGGCCGAGAATCAGGAAAAATCTTGTCATGAGCGAGCGAGATTAAAAGCTATAGCGCGTGTCCAGCACAAGCTGATTCTCGACGTAATTGCCGCCAGTGAGGTTGGAGGCGCGCTGGCGGTAGTTGTAGCCGCCGGTGAGGGTCAGTTTGGGGGAGACGCGGTACGCGGCGGAGATTCCAAGGTTCCAGTATTGGTATTCTTCCTTGCGCTGGTCGATGGTGGTGGACTCCCAGTTCAAGGGAATCGAGAGGGTCAGGTGGTCGAAAACGCGCCAAGTGGGGTACAGCCGCACGTAATAGTAATCCAAGGTGTCCGTGGTGAGGCCTTGGCGGACTTGATGTCCGATGTTGAGGCTGTAGCCAAGCTGCGAGTTGACGGTGTGTTGGACTTGCAGGTCGCTATAGAAGGGGGCGCTGTCGCCGGCTTTGCCAAAGGAGCTGTCGTATTCCTGAAAGTAAATCGCGTAGCCGGCGGATAGGGTCACTTTCATGTGCTGGCTAAGGCGGGATTGGAAATACGGGCCGAAGTTGACGGATTTCTGATTACTGAGGAAGTTGTAAGCAGGGTCGAGCCTGGGAACAGTAATAAAGGTGTTGGGACCAATCGGCACTGGATAATAA
>JAFMIX010000066.1 GCA_017853785.1 Verrucomicrobiales bacterium | reverse complement strand
GGGAAATTCGCAGAGCACTTTCACAATGCCAGCTTGCGGGCGATCGAATTGGACCGGCTCATCGCTGCCGCCCGGCAGGCACACCAACTCGGACTGCACGTAAACGCCGGACATGGATTGAACCTCGAGAATCTGCCGGAACTTTGGCGACTGCCGCACCTTGAGGAATTGAACATCGGCCACAGCATTGTGAGCCGGGCGGTGTTCACCGGTTTGGATGCCGCCGTGCGAGAACTGCTCGGGCTGATGAAGGGTTATACCCCATGATTTTTGGCCTCGGCACAGACATCGTCGAGGTGGGGCGCATCGCGGCGGTATACGCCAAATTTGGCGAGCGGTTCGTGAACCGGGTCTTTCTGCCGAATGAGATCGCCTACTGTCTCGCGCACAATCAACCCGCTCCTTTTCTGGCCGTGCGCTTTGCGGCAAAGGAGGCGATTTCCAAGGCTTTTGGCACTGGTATCGGAGCGGAGTTGGGTTGGCACGACATGGAGATCAGCCGTCTGAACAGCGGCGCCCCAGTGGTCCTACTGCATGGCTTGGGGCTGACCCTGTTAAAGAAGCGCAATGCAAGCGGGGTGCTAATCAGCATGAGTCACACAGACAAGTTTGCTACTGCCACGGCAATCTTGTGCCGCTGACTGCCGGTTGATTTAAACCCTAGAATCTAAAAACAAAAAACCCGCTTCATTGCTGAAGCGGGTTTTGGAGAATCATCAGTATCAACCGCCGGAATAATCACGGCCACCACCAGGGGCAACCACGCCGGAATCGGAACGAGTTTTTTCAACCGGGGTGCCGGTCGGAGTGGTGAACGGGGCGCCACCTGACGTCGGCGGCGGCAGCGCAATCGATGAGCCTGAGACCACGGCAGGACTCGGAACAGCTGATGCAGCAGCGGTCAGAATGTTGACTTTGGCTTCCGGCGCGCCCTCAACTGCGGCGGCAGAAATCAAATCTGATTTTGCGGGGAACTGCTTGCACATGGCGGACACGATGGCAACCGCCTGGCTAGGCGCGGCAGCAACCGCCGCTTTGGTGATCACGGCAATCTGCTTGGAATCTTGAATTGCCGCAGCGACCGCAGCAACCGCAGCCACTTCCGGATTTTCCTTCGCAATAGCACTCACGATGGCTCCTGCGATGGTCGGATTCTTCACCACAGCCTTAGTGACCACAGACTTGGTGACATCGGCGCGGAGATTGGATTGGGCTTCTGCCACTTGATGCGCGGCTTGGGCCGGGACTTCAATCGCTGTGATGGCATCAGCTGAAGCGCTCGATGCGAATACAAAACTGGTGGCTGAAACCAGCGCGGCTACCAAGGACTTTGTAGAATTTCTTTTCATGATAAAGGTTGATTTTTGTTCTTAATCTCCGGTGACACAGGTGGTATAGCACTCCCTTAAAACAGCGTCAACGTCTTTTTTTTATTTCATGCTCTATTTAACCAGATACACCTTGCGACCTCCTGCTTAGAAGGCTAGATTCCGCCATGCTGAGTGGTCGCATCCCGCAGGCTTTCCGCGCCCTAAAGCCAGCGTATTTTTTGTTGATATTGCTGGCTGTCAATCCTTTGTCCGAGCTGGCAGCCGCCACTTTTAGCGTCGTGAACACAAACGACAGTGGTGCTGGCTCATTTCGGCAGTCGCTAAACAACGCCAACACCAATTCCGGCAGCCACAGCATTTTTTTCCAAATCCCTGGTAACGGACCGTTTTCAATCCGACCGGCGACCCCCCTGCCCGGTATTAGCAACGTGGTGTTCATTGACGGCACCTCGCAGAGCAACTATGCGGGTCTTCCGCTGATTGAATTGAACGGCAGCAACGCCGGTAGCGGCGCGAACGGCCTCCACCTATTGTCCTCTAATTGCACAATCCGCGGTCTGGCGATCAACCGTTTTTTGGGAGACGGCATCTGCATCGAGGGCACAGGCGGCAACACCATTCAAGCCAACTTCATCGGCACGGGCGTTTATGGCACCAATGCCCTCGGCAATGGCTATGCCCCCAACAGCCTCGGCGGCATCAGCGTGCTGTCACCCAACAATCTGATCGGCGGGCTTGACCTCACAAACCGCAACCTGATTTCAGGCAACATGGTCAACGGCATCTACCTCCGCCACGTCAACGCCGTGGGAAACATCATTCAAGGCAACCTCATCGGGACCGACATCGGCGGCACCAGCCGCCTGCCCAACTTCACCAACGGTATCGTGCTGTTGAACGCCGCCAGCAACCTTATCGGGGGCACCGTTGCGGGGGCTCGCAATCTCATCTCCGGCAACGGCCAAAGCGGCATCTATTTCTTCGACAACGCCAACTACAACGTCGTCCAGGGAAACTTCATCGGCGTCAACACCACCGGCACTGCCGCGTTGAGTAATGCCGCCGACGGCATCACCTTCGCCGCCTCCGTCGTCGGCCCCAAATACAACCTCATCGGAGGCAACACCAACGCAGCCCGAAACCTCATCTCCGGCAACGGCGGTCGCGGCGTGGTGCTCAGCTCGCCTTCGACTTTGGGCAATCTGATTGCCGGCAACTACATCGGCACCAGTTCCAATGGCCTCGTCGCCATCTCGAACGCCTTCAACGGCGTCGAAATGCTCAATTCCGCAAGCAACTCCATCGGCGGCTCCACTGCCGCCGCCGGCAACCTGATCTCGGGCAATGGACTTGCCGGCGTCAAAATCGGCAACCTCTCCGGCTCCGGCCACATCGTCCAAAACAATCTCATCGGCACCGACGCCACCGGCACGAATGCCCTGCCTAATAATTTATACGGCATCATCATGTTTGGTGTGACCGGCAATCAAATCGGCCCCTCGAATGTCATCTCTGGCAACAAACTCAGCGGCGTGCTCGTTTCCTCAAACGCCACCGCGAACATTATCCAAGGCAACCTCATCGGGCCGGACCGCACCGGCCTGCGCCGTTTGGGGAATACGCTCAGTGGTGTTCAAATCGAATCTCCAAGCAACACCATCGGCGGCCTCACCGCCAGCGCCAGAAACGTGATCTCCGGCAACACCAACAACGGTATTTACCTCATCGGCCCTACCGGCTCCAACACGCTCGTCCAAGGCAACTTCATCGGCACCGACATCAACGGCACCGCTGCCCTAGCCAACAGCATCGCCGGCATTTACGTCACCGCCAGCCCTGGCAACACCATCGGCGGCCTCACCCCGACCGCACGGAACATCATTTCCGGCAACGCCAACCAAGGCATCTACCTCGTCAACAACGCCACCACTGGGAATCTCATCCAAGGCAACTACATCGGCACTGACTTAACTGGTAGCGCAGGAATCGCCAACGGGTCTGGCTATGTGCCGCTCGCACCATTTGAAGTCGCCGGCGGCGTGGACATCGACGGCGCCCCTGGCAACACCATCGGCGGCACCAACTCCGGCGCAGGCAATCTCATCTCCGCAAACTGGCGCGACGCCATCGCCATCGGCGGCACCGGAGCCTCCAACAACGTTATCCAAGGCAACCTCATCGGCGTCAAAATCGACGGCGTTTCCCCGCTCGGCAACGAATGGGCCAGCGTGGAAATCCGCAGCGCAGGCGGCGGCGGCGGCACCATCATCGGCGGCATCACCCCCGGAGCCGCCAACATCATCGCCAACACCCGTCAAAGCGATTTCGACGGCGTCCGCATCCGTAGCGGCCCCGGCAACCAAGGGATTCTGATCCGCGGCAACTCCATTTTCGGCAACAACGCCTCCAGCCTCTCGCTCGGCATTGACCTCGACCTGAACGGCGTCACCGCCAATGACGGCTGCGATACCGACACCGGCGCCAACCAGTTGCAGAACTTCCCCCTCCTCACCGGCAGCCTCACCACCGGCGGTGTCACCCGCGTCTCCGGCACGCTCAACAGCATCGCCAGCCGGACCTACCAGCTCGATTTCTACGCCAACACCGCCACCAACGTATCCGGTTACGGCGAGGGCCAGTTCTACCTCGGCAGCACCAACGTCATCACCGACGGCAGTTGCAATGGCAGCTTCACCTTCATCGTCCCCGCCGCCAGCGTTCCGGGCCAATTCATCACCGCTACCGCCACCGATGCTACCAATAACACTTCCGAATTCAGCGCCGCCGTCACCGTCAACGCCCCGACCATCAGCGTCCAACCCGTCAGCCGACTTGCCCCGCCCGGCACCAACGTCACCTTCAGTGTCACCGCCGCCGGCACCGGCACTCTCAGCTACCAGTGGCGCACCAACGGCGTCCCCCGCACCGGAGCAACCGCTTCCTCACTCGTTCTAATCGGCGTCAGCACCAACGACTCACTAAACTACGACGTCATCATCACCAACACCTTTGGCGCGGTCACCAGCAGCGTCGCCACCCTCGCCGTCGGCTTCGCGCCCGCCATCACGCAATCACCGCTGACCCAGACCAACCTCGCCGGCACGAATGTCACCCTCACCGTCGCCGCCAGCGGCACCGCCCCACTCGCCTATCAGTGGCGCACCAACGGCATTCCCCGCGCTGGAGCAACTGCTTCCGCGCTCGTCCTGAACAGTGTCACGACCAACGACGCCCTCAACTACGACGCCATCGTCACCAACATCTTCGGCGCCGCCACCAGCAGCGTCGCCACCTTGGTTGTTGTCGCTGCGCCTGCCATCGTCCAGCAGCCGCAAAGCCAGACCAACATCGCGGGCACCACCGCCATTTTCTCCGTGACCGCCAGCGGCACCGCGCCGCTCGCCTACCAATGGCGGACCAACGGCATCCCTCGCGTTGGCGCGACCAACGCGACCCTCACTTTAAGCAGCGTTGCCACCAACGACGCCCTCAACTACGACATCATCGTCACGAATCTTTACGGTGCCGCCACCAGCAGCGTCGCCACTCTCACCGTAAATCAAGCCCCCGTCATCACCCAGTCTCCCCAGAGCCAGACCAACGTCGCCGGCAGCACCGCCGTCTTCAGCGTCAATGCCGGCGGCACCGCCCCGCTCCGCTACCAGTGGCGCACCAATGGCGTCCCGCGCCCCGGCGCGACCAACACCTCCCTCACCTTGAGCAGCGTCACCCTCGCCGACGCCCTCAACTACGATGTCGTCGTCACCAACAATTTCGGCGCGGCCACCAGCGCCGTCGCCGCGCTCACCGTCATCAACTACACGCCCACCCTCACCACCATCTCCAGCAACGGTGTTCCCACCAACCGCATCAACCTCATTCTCCTCGCCGAAGGCTACCGCACCAACGAACTGACCCAGTTCCTCGTGGACGCCGCGAACGTCGCCAGCAACCTGCTCGCCACGCCGCCCTTTGACGAATACCGCAATTACTTCAACACCTATGCCATCTCCGTTGCCTCCACCGATTCCGGCTCCGACCATTACACGCCCAGTGTGAGCCTCAAGAACACCTACTTCAACAGCAGCTACGACAGCTACAACCTGCCGCAACTCGTCACCATCCCGCCCAACGACCGCGACGCCAACCCCGCCAACGGCACCGCCAAAATCCAGAACCTCCTCACCAACGCCGCCGTCTACCTCAACCAGCCTTGGGCCACGACCTTGTTGCCGCGCATAACTCCCACCAACCGCCTGGTCATCCTCGTCGTGAACGACCCCAGCTACGGCGGTTCCGGCCAGCCCCCGGAAGAAACCAATCCCCTGCCCATCGCCGTCACCTCGCTCGGCACCAGCGGCGGCGTCGCTGCGCTTGACATCATTGCCCACGAATCCGGCCACACTCTGGCCGACCTCGCGGATGAATACAGCACCACCTTCCCCGGCCACGTTCCCACCGAACACGCCAACGCCACCACGCAAACCAATTTCAACCTCATCCCTTGGAAATCCTGGATCAACAACGGAGTGCCCCTGCCCACTCCCGACACCGTGGAATACAGCGGGTTCGTGGGCCTCTTCGCTGGCGCCCAATATCAGACCAATGGCTGGTATCGCCCCAAACGCGATTGCAAGATGAACCACCTCGGCGTGCCGTTCTGTGAGGTCTGCTCCGAAGCCATCGTGCGCGCCATCAACCGGAAAGTCCGCCTCCTCGAAACCTACACCCCCGCGACCAACAACAACTCGCTCACGGCCAGCACTGACCCGGCCATTCCCTTCACCGTCACCCCGCTCCAGCCCACCACGCACAGCCTGAACCTCCAGTGGTTCACCAACGGCGTCGCCGTCCCCGGGGCTACCGCCACCACCTACCTCTTCAACCCGCTCCGCTTCACTAACGGCCCCGCCACCCTCCAGGTCCGCGGCATTGATGCCACCCCGCTCGTCCGCACCGACCCCGGCAACGTGTTGAGCAATGCGGTCTCGTGGAATGTGAACATCGCCCTCACGCGCCTTCAACTGGTCACCCCGCGCTGGCTCACCAATGGGCAATTCACCTTTGCCATCACCGGCGCCGCGCCATATGGCTACGTCGTCCAAGCCACGACCAACTTTCTGCAATGGACGCCCATCGCCACCAATCCGCCCCTGAATGGCGGCTTGAATTTCACCAACGCTGCCGGCTTCCCGCACCGCTTCTTCCGCACAATTTACGCCCCGTAAATTTCGCGCCAGAAAACAAAAAGGCGCGGCCACCGCCCGCGCCAAAATCCTACCCGAAAAAAACAGTCTCCGGCCCACCGCAGCTCAAACCCGTTCCAGTTCAAGGTGCGGGGCCGCACCCGCCGCCAGCGGGTTCACGGTGAAATCCGCCGCCTCCAACCGCCCGAGCCAGTCCGCAATCACTCCCAAAACCTTCGCTACATCCAGCCGCTCGTGGACAGCGGGATATTTCTCCAGATTCGTCCGCGCCAGTTTGAAGAGTGCCGCCGCCGGACCCAGCCGGTTTTTCTGGAGATGCACGAACGCCCCCGCCAGTTGAATCAGCCCCTTGTGAAACGCGTAGTTCGCCCCCGCGCGGTCGGCGAGCCACAATTCTTCCAAAACATCGTGCGCCTCGAAAAAGAGCCCCTGATTGAAGCACTCGAAATATCCGAGGTAATGCGCGTCCAGTTCCCGCCCCCGGCAGGACTCGATCAGCGCCGCAATCTTTGCGCTTTTCTTGCTCATGTGCGCCGTCCTCGCGTCGCCGCCTGCCGCGCGTTATTCAAACATCCGCTCCAACTGTTTGAGGCGCGGATACACCGGCGAATTCGGCGCCAGCCGCTGCTTCACGCTGGCATAAAGTTCCTTCGCCTCCGCCGGACTCGTCTTCGCCAGCAACAGGCAGCAATCCAGTTCCAGCCAGGCCAGCCGCGGGTCTTCGAGCTCCTTGCGGTAATGCTTCAACCAGTCGCGCAGCCCCGGCCCGCCGCGCTTCTCGGCGATGGCCAGCGGCCCGGCCAGCTTTTCGGGCAGCCCCGGCAACGTGCTCGGGTCAATCGCCGCCACCGCCTCGGCCTGCTGCTGCGCCGGCGTCTTCTCGCCGCTGAAGCTGCCCCAGTATTTCCACAGATTCCATGCCCCCACCGCCAGTCCGGTGCCGATGACCAAGCTGATCAAAAATTTCATCATTTTGCGTCCACTCGTTGGATGCGCGCGCCGAGCGCCCGCAGTTTGCCGTCAATGTTCTCGTAACCGCGATCCAGATGGTAAATGCGCTGCACCTCCGTCGTGCCTCGCGCCGCCAAGCCCGCGATCACCAGCGCCGCGCTCGCGCGCAGGTCACTCGCCATCACCGGGGCACCGCTCAAGGGTTTGCCGCCTTTCACAATCGCACTTGGCCCTTCGATTTCAATGTCCGCCCCGAGCCGCGCCAGTTCGCTGACGTGCATGAACCGCGCCTCGAAAATCCGTTCCGTGATGATGCTGATGCCCGGCGTGAGCGCCATGAGCACCATCATCTGCGCCTGCGCGTCCGTGGGAAATCCGGAGTAAGGCAGCGTGGTGATGTCCACCGGCTTCAACTTGCCCTTGCGCGAAATGTGCAGGCTAGTGCCGCTGCGCTCCACCTTCACGCCCGACTCACGCATCTTGTCCAGGATGGCGTGCATGTGGTCGGCGCGGGCACCGCGCAGAACGACGCTGCCGTTCGTGCACGCGGCGGCGATGGCGTAAGTCGCGGCCTCGATGCGGTCAGGAATGACCTCGTGTTCCGCGCCGTGCAATTTTTTCACGCCGGTGATGGTGATGGTGGGGCTGCCCGCGCCGGAAATCTTCGCACCCATCGCGATGAGAAAATCCGCGAGGTCCACCACCTCGGGCTCGCACGCGGCGCTCTCGATGGTCGTCACGCCCTCGGCGAGCGTGGCGGCCATCATCACGTTGGCAGTGCCGAGCACGGTCGAGCCGGCGCGGCCGCCGAGGAAAACTTCCGCGCCGGAAAGTTTTTTGGCCGTCACATTTACATAGCCGGCCTCGATGGCGATCTTCGCGCCGAGCGCGGCAAAGCCTTTCAAGTGGAGATTGATCGGCCGCGCCCCGATGACGCAGCCGCCGGGCAGCGAGACCGTCGCCCGCCGCAGCCGCCCGAGGAGCGCGCCCATGATGCAGACCGAGCCGCGCATCTGCCGGATGAGTTCGTAGTCGCCGACGCTTTTGATTTTGCGGGCGTGGACGCGCACGGTGTTGCCGGAGATCTCCACCTCCGCGCCGAGCGACTGGAGAATCCGCCCCATGAACTTCACGTCGCTCAGCTCCGGCACGTTGCGGATGACGCAGGGTTCGTCTGTGAGCAACGTGGCGGCCATGAGCGGCAGCGCGGCATTCTTGGCACCGCTGATCTGCACTTCGCCGCGCAACGGCACACCGCCTTTGATAAGTAAGCTTTGCATGAGAAATTTTATCGTCGGACAATCAGGATTCGGGCGCGGTGAGAGTAGTCATCCCGCACCGCTTCGACAACCCAGTTTTGCGCGGTGAAAATCTTTTGCAGCGCATCCGCCTGGCCTTCGCCGAATTCCATCATCAACTTGCCGCCGGGTTTGAGGAAGGCGGCGGCCTCGGCGGCGAGGCGCCGATAGAAACCCAGCCCGTCCCCTCCGCCATCGAGCGCAATCCGAGGGTCGTGATCGCGGACTTCGGGGTCGAGCGTGGCGATCTCGGCGCTGGCGATGTAGGGCGGATTGCTGACGATCAAATCAAATCGGTTCGTGCCGTTGAGCGCCGCAAAACCATCGCCCTGGAGAAACTGGATGCGCCCGGCGACTTGGTTGTTGGCGGCGTTCTGCCGGGCGACGGCGAGGGCATCGGGCGAGATGTCGAGCGCGGTGACGTGGGCGGCGGGGCATTTGGCAGCGAGCGTGATCGCGAGGCAGCCGCTGCCGGCGCCAAAATCCACAGCTGTTGGGCGCTGGGAGTCGGAAGCTGGAAGCTGGTTCAGGAATTGCCAGCCGAGTTCGGCGAGGAGTTCGGTTTCCGGACGCGGGATGAGGACGTGGCGGTTCACGGCCATTTCCAGACCGCAGAAGGATGTGCTGCCGGTGAGGTGTTGCAGCGGTTCGCGCTGGCCGCGCCGGACGACGAGCGCCCGCAGCGGCGTGAGTTCGGCCTCGGTGAGTTTGCGCTCGAAGTTGAGGTAGAGCTTCATGCGCGGCATTTTGAGGAGGTGCGCGAGGAGGAGTTCCACCTGGAGGCGCGGTGATTCGACGCCTTTTTTGGCGAGGAAATCGGCGCTTTTCTGGATGACTTCGAGGACGGTCACGCGGGGAA
>JAFMIX010000065.1 GCA_017853785.1 Verrucomicrobiales bacterium | reverse complement strand
CAAAATGGGCGGACAGTGAACCATCCTGCGTCACCACTGTCCAGCCATCTTTCAAAATCTTCACGTTAGCCGCGCCGGCATTCACCATCGGTTCGATGGCCAAAGTCATGCCCGGCTTCAACTTCGGCGAGGATTTTTTACCCTCGTCAAAATTCGGAATCTGCGGCTCCTCATGTAATGACCGCCCGACTCCGTGACCGACAAATTCCCGCACGACGCTGCAGCCATTGGCCTCGACGTAGCGCTGGATGGCCCGCGAAATGTCCACCACCCGGTTGCCGGACACGGCTTGGGCGATGCCCTCGCTCAAAGCCTGCTGCGTCACGTCCATCAACCGCTGCGCGGCGACTCCACAGCCACCGACAGCCACGGTTTTGGCCGTATCACCAACAAATCCATTCACCACTACGCCGACATCCAAGCTGACGATGTCGCCGAATTCCACCCGGCGGTTACCCGCCAACCCGTGAACGACTTCCTCGTTCACTGAAATACAAATCTGACACGGATACTTCCGGTATCCCAAAAACGCGCTCTTCGCGCCGTGACGGTTGATGCACCCCCCGGCGAACGCATCGATTTCTTTTGTCGTCACGCCCGGACGGATGAACGCCGCCACTTCTTCCAGCACCATCCCCGCCACCTTGCCGGCTGGCCGCATTGCGGCCAAGTCCCGCTCGGTTTTCAAAATGATCGCGGCCACAACGGAATCAGAACCGCCCGCGCACCCGGCCTTTTTTTAGGAAGCCGTCGTAATGACGCATGAGCAGGTGTGACTCCATCTGGCGCATCGTGTCCAACAGTACGCCGACCATGATCAACATGCTGGTGCCACCAAAAAATTGAGCGACCGAATCTGGCACGCGCATCACGCGCGAGAGTATGATGGGAATCACCGCGATGACCGTGAGGAAAATCGCGCCCGCCAGCGTGAGCCGGCTCATCGAGTTATGCAAAAAGCTGCTGGTCGCCTGACCGGGACGCACGCCGGGGATGTAGCCGCCATTCTTCTTCAGGTCGTCTGCAATCTGCAATTCATTGAACTGCGTGGCCACCCAGAAATAGGAGAAGAACAAAATCATCAGGCCGTAGATCAGAAGATACAAGGGCGAGCCGTAATCCAACGCCCGCGCGAGTTCGCGGAAAAACTTCAGGTTATTGTTGCTGCCGATCGCGTTGAAAATCCATTGCGGAAACATGAGAATGGAAGAGGCAAAAATGACCGGCATCACGCCCGCATAATTCACTTTCAACGGCATGAACGACGTGCCGCCCGAATACATCTTCCGCCCGACCGCTCGCTGCGCGTATTGCACCGGAATCTTGCGCTGCGCCTGGGTGATGGCAATCACGCCCGCGATTACCACTGCCAGCAGCACGACCAGAATGACCAGCGTGCCCAGAGGAAATTTGTGATCCGGCCCGCTTTTGGACAACATATCCATCAGGCCTTGGGCCGCCTGCGGCAACCGTGCTACGATGCCCACGGTGATAATCAGAGAAATACCGTTGCCAATACCGCGCTCGGTGATTTGTTCGCCGAGCCACATCAGCAACATCGTGCCGGTAGTCAAAATCAAAACGGTCTGGATGCGATACCACCAGAGGTTTTCGCCTAGCACCAGCTTGCCGGTGAAACCTGGAAACACGCTCGCGGGATTTTCCCAGCCCATCGTCGTCGCGATGCCCCAACCGAGGCATAGCAGCACCGTAAGATAACGTCCGTATTTGACAATCTGCGTGCGGCCGCCTTCTTCGCGGGCGAGCTTGCTCAACGAAGGCACTACCGCCGTCAGCAACTGTATGATGATGGTCGCGCTGATGTATGGCATGATGCCCAGCGCGCCAATCGCGCATTGCTCCAGCGCGCCACCGGTGAACATGCTGGCCATACCAAGCAAACCGCTGCCACTGTGCGCCGCCATGTTGTCAAAATAGGCGGCCAGCACCGCGCCATCCAACCCAGGAATCCGGATGATGGCGGTCAGTCGGCAGACAATCAGAATCAACAGCGTGAACAGAATCCGGGACTTCAGCTCCGGAATCTTGAAGCAGTTGACGAATGTGTTGTAGATGTTGCCGAACATGGCGGATGAAATCAGGGACTAGGCTTTGGCAGGCGCGGCCACCTTGGCGATAACCTCGCAGGTGCCGCCGAGCTTTTCGATTTTCTCCTTGGCTGTGGCGCTGAACGCGTGCGCTGTCACCTTGAGCTTCTTCGTGATTTCGCCCGTGCCGAGAATCTTGATGGCGGCTTGGCCGGGGCCGTTCGCGAGACCGGCCTTGACCAAAGCTTCCACATTGACGACCGCGCCATTATCGAATTGGTTCAATGATTCAAGGTTGACCGGAATGTAAACCGTCGCGTGTCGCTTGTTGTTGAAACCGCGCTTGGGAATGCGGCGGATGAGTGGCATCTGGCCGCCTTCGAAACCGATGCGGATCGAGCTGCCGGAACGGGCTGTCTGGCCCTTGCCGCCGCGACCGCTGGTCTTGCCGTGGCCGCTGGATTCGCCCTGACCGAGCCGCTTGCGGCGGTGCTTCGAGCCGGGACGGGGTTTGAGATTATGGAGACGCATAAAAATTATCAGGCTACGACCGTCGCTACTGCCGGAGCTTCAGGCGCGGTCTCGATTTTCCGGGGGGTGTATTTCAGGCCACGCGCTGCATAGATGTCCTCAGGCAGGCGCAACTTCAACAGGCCATTGAGCGTGGCTTTCACCACGTTGGCCGCGTTCTTCGAACCAAGTGACTTCGTCAAAACATCTTTGATGCCGGCGGATTCCAGAATTGCGCGGACCTTCTTGCCCGCAATGATGCCGGTGCCGGGTGACGCAGGACGCAGGATGATTTTCGCGCCATCGAAGCTGCAAAAAATCTCGTGCGGAATCGTCCCATTGCTGACAACCACAGGCAGCATGTTGCGCTTGGCGAGCTCGCCACCCTTCTTGATGGCTTCGGAAACCTCCACAGCCTTGCCCAGACCGATGCCCACCCGACCCTTCTTGTCGCCAGCTACGACCAGCGCGCTGAAGCTGAACCGGCGACCGCCCTTGACGACTTTCGCCGAGCGGTTGATAAAGACGACTTTCTCGACCAATTCCTGGCCGCTAGCGTCGCGGGAGACATCCGATTCGCCTGGAGGGCGCCGGCGAGGACCGCCGCGTCCGGGACCGTTGCCGCCGCGACCGCCTTGGCCGCCGCGACCCGCACCACGACCGCCACCTGCGCCGCCACTCGGCGCTTCGGGCACAACATTTTCAGTTACTTCAGCCACAATATCCTTTTCAGTTGGTTAAAATTGCAATCCCGCTTCGCGGGCCGCATCAGCCAAGGCCTTGACCTTGCCGTGATAACGGGCGCCAGCGCGGTCGAACACGACCGCCTTGATGCCTTTGCTCTGCGCCACTTGGGCGGCCGCTGCGCCGACCTTCTTCGCGCTGACCACGTTGGCCGCAAGCTTCTCGCGGTCGGGCATGGCCTTGCTGGTGGTCGAGGTGGAGACCAGCGTCGCGCCGGTCTCATCATCAATGAACTGCACGTGGATGTGCTTGTTCGTGAAGCACACCGTCATGCGCGGACGCGCCGCGGTGCCGATGACTTTTTTGCGGATCCGCCAACGCCGCCGCTCGTGCAATTCCAATTTTTTTTGCGTTCTCATTTTTGTTTCGTCACGGTTTGGCCGTGAACTTAAATTACTGGACCGTCTTGCCTTCCTTGCGCACGACGCGTTCGTCGGAGTAGCGCACGCCCTTGCCTTTATACGGCTCGGGGGGATAGAAGCTGCGGATTTCCGCCGCGACACGACCCACGATCTGCTTGTCCGGACCTTCGATGGTCAGTTTGGTGTTTTCCTCAACCGTCACCTTGACCTGGTCGGGAATGGCATAATTTAAAGGGTGCGAGTAGCCGAGGCTGAGGTTGACGACTTTGCCTTGGACGGCGGCTTTGAAGCCGACGCCTTGAATTTCCAGCTTCTTGCTGAAGCCTTCGCTGACGCCCTTGACCATGTTGTTGACCAAGGCGCGGCTAAGGCCGTGCAATGCTTTCGCTTCGGCGTCTTCGCCATCGCGGGCAACGATCACGTTCGCGCCTTCCACTTGGAGGCTGGTGCGCTTGGGCAGGTCAAAATTCAACTTGCCCTTGGGGCCTTCGACCAAAACCTTCTGGCCTTTGACCTCCACCTTGACTTTGGCGGGGATGGCGATGGGTTGTTTTCCAATTCGTGACATAAAAATCCTTACCAGACGTAGCAGACCAGTTCACCGCCTAAGTTCTTTTTGCGGGCTGACGAATCCGTCATCAAGCCTTCGGAGGTCGAGAGGATCGCGGTACCGAGACCGCCGCGCACGCGGGGAATCTCTGTAGCTCCGACGTAGCGGCGCAGGCCGGGTGAACTCACGCGGCGCAAGCCCTCAATCACACTCTTCTTGCCCTGATACTTGAGAGCCAGCTTGATTTTCTTGGTGGCAGCCGTCTTGCCCTCGACCGCGACCTCAGCCACATAGCCTTCGGCCTTGAGGATTTTGGCAATGCTCTCCTTCATTTTGGAGTGCGGCACTTCCACCGCCGGCAACGTCACGCGCGAAGCGTTCCGAATCCGGGTCAACATGTCTGAAATCGTGTCCGTCATAAAAAAATTACCAGCTGGCTTTCGTCACTCCGGGGATCAATCCGTTCAAGGCTGCTTCCCGGAACGTCAAGCGGGAGCAATTGAACTTCCGCAGATATCCGTGCCGCCGGCCGGTGAAGGCGCAGCGGTTGATCACGCGCACGGGACTGGCGTTTTTTGGCAGCTTCGACAGCCCGGCGTAATCCTTCTTGGCCTTCAGTTCCGCGCGCAAGGCGGCGTATTTCTTGACCGTGTCGGCCTTTTTCTTATTGCGCTCCAACCATGATTTCTTGGCCATAAATTATTTCTTTTCGGCAAACGGCATGCCCATGAGTTTCAGCAAGTCAAACGCCTCTTCATTCGTCGGGGCGCTGGTCACAATGGTGATATCCATACCCTGCTGGCGCTTGATTTTTTCCAGTTCGATTTCCGGAAAAATGGTCTGATCCGCCACGCCCAGCGAATAGTTGCCGCGTCCGTCAAAGGACTTGGGCGACACCCCGCGGAAATCGCGGATCCGGGGCAGCGCGGCCGCCACCAGCCGGTCAAAAAACTCATACATCGCATCGCGGCGCAGCGTCACACGGCAGCCAATGGCCTGGTTTTCGCGCAGTTTGAAGTTGGCGATGCTGTGGCGGGAGATGTTGATCACCGGCTTGCGGCCCGTGATGATGGTCAAATCCTTGGCGGCGTCTTCAACCGCACCCTTTTCGAGCGACGCGCTCACGCCCATGTTCACCACGATCTTCTCCATGCGGGGGATCTGGTGGACGTTGGTGTATTTGCGCTTTTCCTTCAGCGCCGGCACCACTTCGCTCTTATATTTTTCGTAAAGTCTGGCTTTCATTTTTTGGGGTCACGGGTTTGGCCGTGACGGGCTTTAAAATTTTAGGTTGTCGCCGCTGGGGTCACGCCGCTTTTGGCCGAGCGCGCATCAAAGGCTTCCGCCTTGGCCACGTTCGAGATATGCACGGTGCCTTCGCGTTCCACGATGGCGCCGTTCGGGTTTTCCTGGCTCTTGCGCGTGTGCTTTTTGATCATCGCCACGGCTTCGATCCGCACCCGCTGTTTACCGGTGATGACCTCGAGGATCTTGCCGCGCTTACCCTTGTGGGCGCCGGCAATCACCACCACTTCGTCACCTTTTTTTACATGAAACTTGACCATAAAATTAAATCACTTCGGGCGCCAACGACACGATTTTCATGAACTTCTTGTCGCGCAGCTCGCGCGCGATCGGGCCGAAGATGCGCGTGCCGCGCGGGTTCAGCTCCTTGTCGATGATGACGCAGGCATTGCTATCGAACCGCAGATACGAACCATCGCTGCGGCGGATGGACTGGCGCGTGCGCACGATCACGGCGTCGCAAACTTCACCCTTCTTCACCGTGCCGTCAGGCGCGGCGACTTTGATGTGGACCTTGATGACCTCACCCACGGAGCCGTAGGTCTGGTTGCGTCCCTGCACGCCGATCATCCAGGCGATTTTCGCGCCGGTATTGTCAGCCACGTCTAAACTGGAACGGATTTGCAGCATAAAATCGGATTAGACCGCCACTTTTTCAGGTTCGGCGTTGCGCTCCACAATTTCCACCAAGCGCCAGCGCTTGGTCTTGGAGAGTGGCCGGGATTCCTGGATGCGCACGCGATCGCCCACCTTGGCCTCGCTCTTCTCGTCATGCGCGTAAAATTTTGAAAACGCCGTGACCACTTTCTTGAATTGCGGGTGGGGGAACCGGCGTTCCACGCGCACCACGATCGTCTTGGTCATCTTGTTGGAGATGACTTCGCCGACGCGCTCTTTGCGATTGCCCCGGTCCAGATTCACAGTTGTCGTTGCTTCGGCCATATGAGATTAAGCTTTCTTCCGCAGTTCGGTGAGGCGCGTCTCGACGCGCGCGATATCGCGGCGCAGCGTACGCAGCCGCGCCGGCTTTTCGAGCTGGGCGCTGGCCTGCTGCAGGCGCAGGTTAAAAATCTCCTGCCGCAGGTCGCGGCCTTTGGCCGACAACTCCACGAGCGTCAAATCTTTCAGTTCAGACATTTTCATGTTACTTGATCGTCCGCCTTAGCCCACGTGGTGGCGGGAAATAAATTTGGTGCGAATCGGCAGTTTTGTCGCCGCCAGCCGCATGCTTTCACGCGCCACAACTTCCGGCACGCCGTCCACTTCAAACAGCACGTTCGCCGGCTTGATGACAGCCACCCAGCCTTCGAGCGGCGCCTTGCCTTTACCCATTCGGGTTTCGAGCGGCTTCTTGGTGAATGATTTCTGCGGAAACACGCGCAGCCACATTTTGCCACGGCGCTTCATGTAACGGTTGATCGCCACGCGCGCCGCCTCGATCTGCTTGGCATCGAGCCAGCAGCGCTCCATCGCTTGCAGGCCGTATTCGCCAAACGCAACCGTGTGGCCTGCCGTGGCCATCCCGGCGCGGCTGCCGCGGTGCATTTTCCGATACTTCACTCTTGCGGGCATCAATGGCATAACAAATTCCTAAAAAATGGTTTTACTTTCCGACGGGCTCGGCAACGGGCGCCGCCACCTTGGGCTGCGGCTTGTTGTCGCCTTTGCAAATCCAGCACTTTACGCCGAGCTTGCCATAAACGGTGCGCGCTTCCGCAAACCCGTAGTCAATCTGCGCCCGGAGCGTGTGCAACGGAACGCGGCCCCAGTGATATTGTTCGACCCGCGCGATTTCCGCGCCACCCAAGCGACCGGCACAGCGGAGCTTGATGCCTTCCGCACCGAAATCCTTGGCTGTCTGCAAAGCCTTCTTCATCGCGCGGCGGAACGAAACACGGCGCTCCAACTGCAGGACGATATTTTCCGCGACGAGCTGGGCGTCGATTTCCGGCGACTTGATTTCCTGGATGTCCACGTAGACTTCCTTGCCGGTCATCTTGCCCAGGTCTTCCTTGAGTTTGTCAATTTCCGAACCCTTGCGACCGATGACCACACCGGGCCGCGCGGTCAAAATCGTGATCCGGCAGCGGCTCGCGGCGCGCTCGATCATGATCTTCGGCACCGAGGCCGATTCCAGCTTCTTCTTCAGCAGTGCGCGGATTTTGCGATCCTCGGAGAGCAACTTGCCGAATTCCTTTTTGTCGGCATACCACTTGGAGCGCCAGTCTTTGTTGACGGCGAGCCGCAGGCCTGTGGGATTGGTTTTTTGACCCATAAAAAATTATTCGTCCGTCAAAATGATCTTGATGTGGCAGTTGCGTTTCAGGATCGGACCGGCGGAGCCGCGCGCCTTGGGCGTGAACCGCTTGATCGTCGTGGCCGCGCCCGCGACCGCTTCCTTCACGCGCAGTTTGTCTGCCTTCACGTTGTTGTTGTTTTCGGCATTGGCGATGGCCGAATCCAAAGTCTTCGCCACGAGCCGCGCCGACTTGCGCGAGACGACCCGCAATACCGCCTGCGCCTGCAGCGCCGGCAGCCCCTGGATCTGCCGCACGACCTCGCGCATCTTCTGCGAGGACATCCGCACGTTTTTCATGATGGCTTGAACTTGCATAAGAATGACTATTTCGCCTCCGCCTTGGCCGTGTGCGCGCCGTGCTTCTTGAACGTGCGCGTCAGCGAAAATTCGCCGAGCTTGTGGCCGACCATGTTTTCCGTAACGAACACGGCATTGAAAATCTTCCCGTTGTGCACGCTGAACGTCAGCCCCACAAAGTCGGGCGTGATCGTCGAGCGCCGCGACCAGGTTTTGATGGGCAGCTTGGAGTTCGCCGCCTTGGCCTTGACCACCTTGTCCAACAGATGTTGATCCGCAAACGGACCTTTTTTAATCGAGCGACCCATAAATTATTTCAGTTTCATCGGACGACCATCCCGGCGCACAAGGATGAATTGGTTCGAGTATTTGCGCTTCACCCGAGTCTTGTAACCCTTGGTGATCACACCCCAAGGCGTCACCGGATGACCGCCGCCAGAAGTCTTGCCTGCGCCGCCGCCCATGGGGTGGTCGACGGGGTTCTTCGCCACGGCACGACTGAGCGGATGGATACCGCGGTGGCGATTCCGGCCAGCCTTGCCCAGAATGACGTTTTCATGGGTCACGTTGCCGACTTGGCCGAGGGTGGCATAGCAATCTTCATGGATCTTGCGGATTTCGCCTGAAGGCAGGCGAATCTGCGCGTAACCCTCGTCGCGCGACATCAAAGTCGCCGAACCGCCGGCTGTCCGGACCATCTGAGCACCGCCACCTGGGGTGAGTTCGAGACAGTGAATCGGGACGCCGATGGGCACGATTTTCAGCGGGAGACTGTTCCCGATTTCCGGGGCTGCCGTTGGGCCACTCATCAGCTTGGCACCTACAGAAAGGCCGACCGGAGCGATGATGTAGGCCTTTTCACCATCGTCGTATTGCAACAACGCCAACCGGGCCGTGCGGCGCGGATCGTATTCGATGGCCGTGACCGTCGCCTCGATACCGTGCTTATTTCGCTTGAAATCCACCGTGCGGATTTTCTGCTTGTGACCGCCGCCGATGCCGCGGCTCGTGACGCGCCCAAAGTGGTTGCGCCCACCCGTCTTTTTGCGGATGAACACGAGGCTCTTTTCGGGCTTCGTCTTGGTAATGTCGCTGAAGTCCGCGATGGTTACATATCGCGTGGACGGCGTCAGCGGTCTAAATGATTTAACTGGCATAAAATCAATAAATCCCCGGTCAGTAACTTTGAAGCGGCAGACCATTATTCCTGTCCCTGCTGGGAATCAGTTATCGGCCCGCAACTGCGCTGACCAATTGCTTTTTAGGGCAACGGGACGGCGAATCTACCAGAACCAAATTGTGCTGCAAGAAGTTTTTTGAATTATTTTGGTTGGCTGGCGGCGACCAGCGCGACTCCGCTGCAGAGTTGAAACCACCCGCCCGGGCAAGACTGCTGTGATGTTTGCGCATCTGCAAAAACCGCGCTTGCTTTCCTCGCTGGTTTCTCTAACTTACGCGCGTCCGCAAGGAAGCGAGCGTAGCTCAGCCTGGTAGAGCATCACGTTGCCAACGTGAGTGTCGAGGGTTCGAATCCCTTCGCTCGCTCCATTT
>JAFMIX010000064.1 GCA_017853785.1 Verrucomicrobiales bacterium | reverse complement strand
ACGACTGGCAAATCGCCGACGCCAAGGCCGCTGAGAAGTTGGACGCGGCAAAAGTCTCCGGCGTGACGAGTCCGTTCAGCTCCGCGACCTTCAACGACGTAGCCGCGCTCACCGCTAGCAACAAGCCGGTCGGAACGACGTTGACCGTGGAGACATTCGACGGCTTCAGCTACGTCGGTAAAATCGGCGCTAGTGAGAACGGGGCTTACCCTGTGCATTTCACCGTCAGCGCGAATTTCGCCGCAGAGCGCGTAGCCGGAAAGGATGAGAAGGCCGAGGACAAGGCCAGACTTGACCAGGAATTCAAAGACCGACGGGCGAAGCTCGCGGAGAAGCTGGCGCGCGAGCAATATTTCGCCAACTGGATCTATCAAGTGCCGACCTATACGGTTGATCCCCTCCTGAAACCCAGCCGCGACCTGCTGGCCGAGGTCAAGGCCGATACCGAGGCCAAACCTGAAAAATAAAGCCCTTCAAGCTGGCAAGGCTATTGCTAAACCCGATGGGTTTGATAGAACTTGCACCTGCATGAAGCCAGCTTGCATCAATTGCTTCCGCCACGGCGCGTTCAAACGCTCCGTGGCCGGTTTGTTGTTGCTTGCCTGGTTGGCCGTGCTGGCCGCCGTCCTGCTGCCTCGTTTTCACTCACATTGTCACGCCGACGCCCACAACCCGGCGCACGAGTGCGCGGTCACAGCGCTGGAGCAGGGCAAATTCATCGGGCAGTCTCCCGTCCTGATTTTCGCCGTCGTGCCGCCGTCCATCTACGTGGAACCGGCGCGGTTGGTTTCCGTTTGTCTCCCGGCGATGCCCCATCGCCTTGCCCCCGGTCGCGCTCCGCCGACGGCCTGATTCCTCCCGCAGTGTCGTGCCCGTGGCTTGGGTGAGCCGCGGAAATTTCCCGTTTGCCATTAACCGGTGTGCGCCTGATGGCGTCGCCAAAAAAAATCAACCTTTAGCTTTTGACCGTTATGAAAATGAAAACTTTGTCCGTCTTGTTCGCCGGTTTCTGCGCACTCCCGTTGAGCGCGCAGGAAACCAATTCCCTCGCGCAGTTCCAGCAACGCCTCGACGCCATGCAGGCGAACTTCGAGCGCACCCTCGCCGCCCAACGCGCCGAGATTGACGCGCTCAAACAGGAACTCGCCGCCCAACGCGCCGCGCCCCCGCGGCCGCTGCTGGCGGAGACGCCCCCCGTCGCGTCCGGCGCATCCGTCCTGTCCGCGCCCGCCGCGCCGCTCCGCATCGGCAAGGGCGCGTCCTACATGGACATCGGCCTTGTCGGCACGTTCGCGGCCGGCGGCTCGACCGCAAACGACTTCGAGTCCTTGCAGCTTGGCGGGCACGACCCGAACCAGCGCGGCTTCACCATGCAGGGCGTGGAGTTGAACCTGCAAGGCGCTGTGGATTCGTATTTTCGGGGCAATGCCAACATCCTGTTCTCGGTGGATGGCGGCGGGGAATCGTTCATGGAACTGGAAGAAGCATGGCTCGAAACGGTGACGTTGCCCGGCAACTTCACGCTGCGCGCCGGCCAGTTTCTTTCCGACTTCGGGCGCATCAACACGCAGCATCCGCACTCGTGGGGTTTTGTGGACGCGCCGCTCGTGAGCGCCCGGCTGCTCGGGCCGGACGGCTTGCGGAATCCCGGGGCGCGCCTCGCTTGGCTCGCGCCCACGCCGTTCTTCACGGAACTCTCGTTCGGCATCCAGAACAGCCACGGCGAAACCGCCGCCAGCTTCCGCAGCGAGGGCCACAGTCACGGCGGCGGCGCGAAGGAAGGCGTGCCCTTCGGTTTCCGTCACCCGGACAACGACCGGGGCGTGCGCGGGTTCGGTGATTTGCTGTTCACGCCGCGGCTGGCGACTTCGTTTGACCTGACCGACACGCAGACCTTGCTGCTCGGAGTCTCGGCGGCGTTCGGGCCGAACAGCAGCGGCGGCAGCGGCGACAACCGCACGCAAATCTACGGCGTGGATGCGTATTGGAAATGGAAACCCGCCAACGCCCACGGCGGCTTTCCATTCGTGAGCCTTCAGACTGAAGCAATGTTGCGGCGTTACCAGCTCGGCGCTTTTGATTGGGACGAGAACGCCGATGGCCGCGTGGACGCCGGCGAGGTGGTGGATCCCGGCACGGGTCTGCCCGCCGTGCTCGCGCGCGAGACCGTCACGGATTACGGCTTCTATTCGCAACTGCTCTATGGCTTCCGCAAGGACTGGGTCGCCGGGCTGCGCTTCGATTACGTGGGTGGCAACACGGCGGACTACGAGCGGCTCGGCCTCACGCTGGACGGCGCCGCGCTGGGCCGCGACCCGGTGCGCGATGAACGCTGGCGCATCTCGCCAAATCTGACTTGGTATCCGAGCGAGTTCAGCAAGGTGCGGTTACAATATAACCATGACGACCGCGCCCGCATCGGCCGGGATCATTCCGTGTGGCTGCAGTTTGAATTTCTGCTGGGCGCGCACGCCGCGCACAAGTTCTAGGCCACAGATTCACACAGATGAAACAAAGATTTGAATTATGAGAACACTTTTGCTCGGTTTCGCCGGAATCCTGCTCGCGTTCAGCGCGCAGGCGAAACTCAACGTCGTCTGCACCACGCCCGACCTCGCGGCCATCGCCCGCGAGGTCGGCGGCGACCGGGTGGACATCACCACGCTCACGCGGCCCACGGAAGACCCGCATTTCGTAGACGCCAAACCCAGCTTCATCGTGAAGCTCAACCGGGCCGATGTGCTCATCCACGGCGGGGCCGATTTGGAGGTCGGGTGGTTGCCCAAACTCGTCGAGCAGGCGCGCAATGCGAAGATTGTCTCCGCCGCCAAGGGCAACGTGCGGTGCTGCGAAGGTGTGCAGATGCTGGAAGTGCCAACCACGCTCGACCGGAGCGAGGGCGACATCCACGCGGCGGGCAATCCGCATTACCTCGTAGACCCGGCTAACGCCAAGATTGTGGCGCATCACCTCGCCGCCGCGTTCGCCGCAAGTGATGCTGCCGCAGGCGAGACGTTTCAGGCCAACGCCGCGAAGTTCAGCGCGCAATTGGACGCCAAGCTCACCGAGTGGACGGCGCAATTTGCCCCGTTCAAAGGGGCGAAGATTGTGTCGTATCACAAATCTTGGAGCTACTTCGCGCAGCGGTTCGGGCTGGAGATGAACCTCTTCCTCGAACCAAAGCCGGGCAGTCCGCCCTCGGCCGCGCATCTGGCGGGCGTGATTGCGAAGATGAAAGAGCAGGGGGTGCGCGTCATTATCGTGGATCCGTATCTGGACCGCAAAACCGCCGAGACCGTGGCGCGGGCGACCGGCGCGGCGGTTGTGGACGTGGCGCAATTCCCGGGCGGCGTAAAAGGCACCGAGGGCGGTTATATCGCCTTGATGGATCATCTGGTGAATTCGCTGACGAAGGCGCTGACAAAATAATTATGAACATTGATGTTCCAAATCCTCTGACATGGGCCGAAATGTTTTCCGTAATGAAGTGGCCGCTCGTCGCGTGCCTCGTGTTGCCCGGCATCCTCGTCTATTACGGCCTGCACATCATCCGCCGCGAAGTCATCTTTGTGGACCTCGCGCTCGCGCAGGTCGCCACGCTCGGGACGTGCGTGTGCCTCTATCTCGGCCATGAGCCGGACGATCCGCACAACTATTTCTGGTCGCTCGGGTTCACCCTCGCGGGTGCGTTGGTGTTCGCCTTCACCCGCGCGGGCAAACGCGATCGAGTGCCGCAGGAAGCGCTCATCGGCATCATCTACGTTGTGGCGGCGGCGGCGGGGATTCTGCTCTTGAGCAAAAGCCCGCACGGCAAGGAAGAATTGCAGCGCACGCTCGTGGGCGATCTGCTCACCGTCACGCCGCAGGAAATCGGCAGGACCGCCGCGCTCTACGCTGTCATCGCCGTGGTGCACTTCATATTCCGGCGGCAATTCATCAAGCTCTCGTTCGAACCCGATCACGCGGAGCGGGGTGGCTTGAACGTGCGGTTTTGGGACTTCCTGTTCTACGCGTTGTTTGGGCTTATCGTGACGAGCTTCGTGCAGGTGGGTGGCGTGCTGATGGTGTTCAGCTACCTCATCGTGCCGGCGGCGTGCGGAACGTATCTGGCAGGTTCGCTGGGCGCACGGTTGGTCATCGGCTGGTGTGTGGCGACGCTGGCGAGCGGCAGCGGACTTTACGCATCCTACCAACTCGACGTGCCGACAGGTGCGGCGATCGTGTGTGCGCTTGGCGTGGCGTTGCTGGCGGCGGCGGTGGGGCGAATGTTTGGGCGCGGGCGGCGCGAAGTTGCGGCTTCGGACAAAGCATGATTTTCAGTCTGGCTTCGGATCGGGCACGAAGATTGCCGCTGGCAGTTGACGCCTGAAAATCGGAAATTGGCAACCCCACCCGCGCCTGCTACTTTCGCCCGCGATGTCTGAAGCCACCATCGTTGCGCCCGTTTCCAAGGTGCGGATCTTTTTCAACCGGCTGGCCAGCACGGTGGTGCTGTGGACGGTCATTCTCACGGCACTGTTCTCCGGGCACAAGGCGGTCTCCGATTGCGTCTTTCTGCTGTTGATGGTCACGCTCGCGACGAGCGGACTGCTGGAATTCTACGGCATCATGGCCAAGCGCGGCCTCGTGTGCTTCAAGTGGAGCGGCTTGCTGGCCGGGATTTTGTTGCTGGCCGGCACATTCGCGCATTTTCAGGGCTGGCTCGGCCTCGCGAACTCACCCTCGCGGGTGAACGACTTCGAGACCGGCCTGCTCATCCTCTTCGTGATCGGCTTGTGCGTGCGGCAATTCGTCTCCCGCAGTAACACCGCGGGCATCCTCGCCATCTCCACCACTATCTTCGGCTTCATGTATGTGCCGTGGCTGTTGAACTTCATCCAGAAAATCAACTTCTTCCCCGGCGTGGACGGTAAATACTACGTCCTCTACTTCATTCTTGTCACCAAGTTCAGCGACATGGGCGCGTATCTCACCGGCTCGCTCATCGGCAAACACAAGATGATCCCACGTATCAGCCCGGGCAAGACCTGGGAGGGCTTCGTCGGCGCGATAGTCGTTTCCACCGCGGCGAGCCTCGGATTCGCCCACCTGTTTGGAGAGCACATGGCCGGCATGACGCCGGCAAACGCCGTCATCCTCGGCCTCATTCTGAGCATGACGGCCGTTGTGGGCGACCTGATCGAATCACTTTTCAAGCGCGAGGCCGGCGTGAAGGACTCGGGCAAATTCTTCCCCGGCATCGGCGGCATCCTCGATTTGCTCGACAGCCTGCTGTTTAATGCCCCCATCATGTATCTCTACCTGCGGCATGTCCTGACGCACACTTAAAATGAAGAACGTCGTTCTCCTCGGTAGCACCGGCAGCATCGGCACCAGCACCGTCAAGGTCGCGGAAGACCTGCCCGACCAGATCCGCCTTATCGGCCTCGCGGCGGGCGGCAACGCGGACTTGCTCGCCGAGCAAACGCGCAAACACCAGCCCGCAGTCATCTCCATCACCGACCCCGCCAAGGCCACCCACTTGCAAAACGCTTTCGGCACGAAGGTCAAAGTCCTTTGCGGCAACGAAGGTCTGCTGAAACTTGCTACGTTGCCCGAGGCTGACATCGTCCTCATCGCCATCGTCGGCACGGCGGGATTGCAACCCGCCCTTGCCGCCATCCGCGCCGGCAAGGACATCGCCGTCGCATCCAAGGAAATCCTCGTCATGGCCGGCGAGATCGTGATGCGCGAGGCCAAGAAGCACGGCGTCCGCGTGCTCGCCGTGGACAGCGAACACTCCGCCATCTTCCAGTGCCTCGATGGCAAACCCAGTTCCTCCGTACGCAAACTCTGGCTCACCGCCAGCGGTGGGCCGTTCCGCAACAAGACCGATTGGCCCAAGGAAAAATTCTCCGAGATCACCGTCGAACGCGCGCTCAAACATCCCTCCTGGGTCATGGGTCGCAAGATCACGATTGATTCCGCCACGCTTTTCAACAAGGGACTGGAGATGATCGAGGCGCGCTGGCTGTTCGACATCGAGATGGCGCGCGTCGGCGTCGTTGTGCATCCGCAGAGCATCGTGCATTCGATGGTGGAGTTCGTGGACGGCTCGCTCATCGCGCAACTCTCCACGCCGGACATGTGCCTGCCCATTCAATGCGCGCTCACCTATCCCGCGCGCGCCGCGAGCGACCGCGTCCAGACCGACTTTCCCAAGATCGGCGCGCTCACCTTTGAAGCGCCGGATACCGACCGTTTCCCCGCCATCGACCTTGCGCGGCGTGCCGGCGACACCTGCGGCACGATGCCCGCCGTGTTCAACGCCGCCAATGAAGTGGCCGTGGACGCCTTCGTGAACCGCCGCATCAACTTCCCGCAAATCACCGCCACTGTCCGCCGCGTAATGGACGCGCACCAAGTCGTGGATCACCCGACGTTGGAAAAGATTTTGGAAGCGGATGCGTGGGCGCGGAAGGAAGCAGCAAAATAATTAAGCAATGGATATACCTTCGTTGCCTCCGCTCACGCCCGGCACGCTTTATCTCGTCGCCACGCCCATCGGCAACCTCGAGGACATCACACTCCGCGCGTTGCGCGTGCTCAAGGAGTGCGACGTCGTCGCGGCCGAAGACACGCGCCACAGCGGGCAGCTCCTGAAACATTTCGGCATCAGCAAACCGCTCCTTAGCTATTTCCAGTTCAACGAAGCCAAGCGCAGCGAGGAGATTCTCGAGCGGCTCAAGCGCGGCGAGAAGGTGGCGCTTGTCACCGACGCCGGCAGTCCCGGCATCAGCGACCCCGGCGAGCGCGTGGTGCAGGCGGCGCGGGCGGCGGGTTTGCGCGTGGAGGCTGTGCCGGGTGCGTGCGCGCTGGTCGCGGCGCTCACGGCGAGCGGCCTGCCGACGGATGAGTTTCACTTCATCGGCTTTCTCCCGCACAAGAGCGGCCAACGCCGCAATCAACTGGAAGCACTAAAACAATTCGCCGGCACGCTTGCGCTCTACGAATCGCCGTATCGCATCGAGAAGCTGCTGGGCGAGCTGAACGAAGTTTTCCCCGAGCGCCAGGTGGTCCTCGCGCGCGAGCTGACGAAGAAGTTCGAGGAATTCCTGCGCGGCACCCCGGCGGAAATTATCGAACTGACCCGGAAACGTTCGCTGAAGGGGGAGTTTGTGGTGTTGGTGCGGGGAATCTCGGAGGGCTGAGTTTTACGAAGCCCGATACCAAAACTCGGTGATTCAATTCAGGGAATCGCAGAGCTCATCCCTCCAAAAATAATCAGACAAATTTCCCCGGATTCAAAATCCCGCGCGGGTCGAGGGCCATCTTCACAGTGTGATGCAGCGCGAGCACCTCGGGCGAGACGGCGTCCGGCCACCACTTCTTCTTCGCGAGGCCGATGCCGTGTTCGCCGGTGATGGCGCCGTCCCAGGCGAGGACCTGCTTGAACAGTTCGTCCAGCCCGCGCTGCCCGCGCTTCACGGCGTCGGGGTCTTTCAGGTCGAGCATGATGTTGACGTGGATGTTGCCGTCACCGGCATGACCGAAGCAGGCGATGGGGAGATTGATTTTCTTTTGCAGCCGCCCGGCGAATTTGAGCAGGTCTTCGAGTCGGCCGCGCGGAACGACGACGTCTTCGTTGAGTTTTTTAAGGCCGCTGGC
This sequence comes from Verrucomicrobiales bacterium, assembly GCA_017853785.1. Classification (GTDB taxonomy): domain Bacteria; phylum Verrucomicrobiota; class Verrucomicrobiia; order Limisphaerales; family JAFMIX01; genus JAFMIX01. The sequence goes on along the minus strand of JAFMIX010000064.1, from coordinate 2,024 downwards.
TTTGAGCGCGGTAGAGAACTGGCGGCGCAACCCCCAGATTTCTTCGCACTTCTGCGCGCCGAGGCCGGCTTGCACGAACATGGGCGACTGGCGGTTCACGAGTTTCTGCAACTCAAGCATCTCGCAGCCGACGGAATTTTTCTGGCCGTCGAGTTCCACGATGAGCATGGCGGAGCAGCCGAGGAGGCGCTTGCTGCCGGTGTGCTTGTGCGCGGCGGCGAGGGTGAATTCATCAGCGATTTCCAGCGCGCTGGGCAAAATACCCGCACGGAAAATCGCCGCCAGCGTCCGCGCGGCGGCGGCGGTGGAATTGAATCCCACGGCGAGGCAGGCGCGATACGGCGGGAGCGGAATCAATTTCAACGTGGCCTCGGTGACGATTCCGAGCATCCCTTCCGAGCCGACAAAGAGGCGGTGCAGGTCGAAACCGGTCTTGTTTTTGTGGCAACGGCCGCCGAGGTGGACGACCGCTCCGCAAGCGAGGACGACGCGGAGGCCGAGGACGTAGTCGCGCGTGACGCCGTATTTGAGGCAGCGCGGACCGCCGGCGTTGGTGGCGATATTGCCGCCGATAAAGCTGTCCGCACGGCTCGCGGGATCGGGCGGATAATAAAGCCCTTTGCGCTCGACGGCGTCTTGCAGATCTTTGGTGACGACGCCGGCCTGGGTGACGACGACGAAGTCGCGGGCGTTGATCTCCTTGATGCGATTGAGCCGGGCGAGGGAGAGAGCGATGCCGCCGCGCACGGGCACGCAGCCGCCGACATAACCGAAGCCGGCCCCGCGCGGAGTAACGGGAATCCGGTGGTGCGAGGCGAAGCGGAGCAGGGCGGAGACGGATTCGGTGCTGCGGGGCAGGGCGACGGCGTGAGGCGCGTGACTGGCAAACCATTTGTCGCCGTTATGCGCTTCGCAGACGGACTTCTCGAAACTGATTTCGCCGGGCGAGAGCAGGTGTTGCAGTTCGATCAACTTGTTTCGCCAACGAGGAGTTTTCATTGCGGATCGGAGTTGGGACTGGAGAGAAATTCTTTGGCGGCGGCGACCTGGTCTTGCGGCACCTGCACGCGGACGCCGCCGACCGCCATGGAGTAACCTTCCACGCTCAAGGCGGCGAGCTCGTCGGCCACGAAAGGATTGAACCCCGCCGCTTCGAGCTGCGAACAGACGAGCTGCGCTTCGGCGGGATTGAAACCCTGGAATACGGTGACGAGTTGCATGGCGCGCGCTCCGGCTGGATCAGGTGCGGATGTCGGCGAACACGATGACGCCGGCCCCGGTCTGGATGAGGCTTTGCACGGTGACTTCCAACTGCTGGCCGACACGGCTCGCAGCGTTGTTGACGACGACCATGGTGCCGTCCGGCAGGTAGCCGACGCCCTGGCCCTTGTCCTTGCCCTCGCGCACGATCTTGAGGCTGAGGACTTCGCCGGGAAGGATGATGGCCTTGAGGGACTTGGAAATCTCGTGGAGGTTGATGTGGGCGACGGCGGAAAGTTCGGCGATTTTACCAAGGTTGTAGTCGTTGGTGAAGAGTTTGGCGTTGAGGTTGCGGGCGAGGCGGACGAGCTTGGCGTCCACGCCGACTTCCTCGGGAAAATCACCGTCGTGGATCTTGACCTCGATTTTTTGGTTGCGTTTGATGCGGTTGAGCATGTCGAGGCCGCGGCGGCCGCGGGCGCGCTTGACGGCATCCTGGGAATCGGCCACCTGCTGGAGTTCGCGCAGCACGAAGCGGGGCACAACGATGATGCCTTCGAGAAAATTGGTCTCGATGAGGTCGGCGATGCGGCCGTCGATGATCACGCTGGTGTCGAGCACGAGGAGATTGTCCGGTTTGTTTTGGCGGGCGAAGCGGACGTAGGGGATGATGAGCGAGAAATCTTCCTTGTTGCTGCGCATGGCGAGAATCATGCCGATGTAACCGAAGCCAAGGAAGAGGCTCAGTCGAATCACCCATTGGACGTCCTCGTCAGCGTGCTTGAACAATTGAGACTGGTCAATCAACCAGGCAATGATGGAAC
>JAFMIX010000063.1 GCA_017853785.1 Verrucomicrobiales bacterium | reverse complement strand
CTTGTGGCGGCCGAGAAAGATCAAGCCGATCACGACGAGCAAAGCGAAGAGGATATGGTTGCGATAATTCATTCAGCGAAATTGGATCTCGCACCCAAAATCTGCCCTGATTCCAAAAAAATTCAACTGCTTCCGCTGCGACCGCGAATCCGTTAGGCTCGCCGCATGACGAAACGATTCGGCATCGTGCTGGTTTGCACGGCGGCAACTTTCAGCGCGGCGGCGGCGAGTAACCGGGTGTGGTTTGCGGAAAATTTCCAACCAGGCGGCTCCAACCGCTGGGAGAACGTGGCGTTTTTCAAGCCGCCGACAGATTACCAGATGGTTCGCGACGGCACCAATTTCTGCGTGCGCGGGGTGTCGGAGCAGGCGTCCTCGGCATTCGCCGTGAAGCTCGATATTGCACCATCTCCGAAACTCAAGCTGCGCTGGCGGTGGAAGATTCTGGGCGTGGCCGCGCGCGGTTCGGAACGGGACTTGAAGCGGTTCGACCATGCGGCCCGGGTGTTCGTGGCATTTGATACGTTCATCGGCCCGCCGCGAACCATCAACTACTCGTGGGCCACGGACGAAAAGCCCGGCACGGCGCTCGAGCATCCCAAGTCTGGCCGCGCGCAAATCATCGTGCTGCAATCCGGCAACACGCGCACGAATGAATGGATCACCGAGGAGCGCGATGTGACGGCGGATTGGCGGCGCGTCTTTGGCGAACGCGAGATGCCGAAGCTCATCGGGCTTGGCGTGATGACCGATAGTGACAGCACCGGGGCGCGGCTCACGGGGTATTACACGGACATCCGGCTGACGGCGGAGTGAGTCCCGGCTGCCGATCAAGCCGCTGCAACACTTCACACAGCCGGGCCAGCCGCGGCGTTGCCACCCCTGCCGCCTGCGCCTGCCGCAGCGGTTCGAGAAACATGCTCTCCAACTCCAGCGGTTGCCGGCGCTCAAAATCGATCAGGGTAGAGGCTTTGTAAGCGCCCATCGTGCGGGTGCGGGTGATCTGCTTTCCGGCGAGCGCCGGGGAGACGCCAAGTCCGAGGGCGTTGGCGGCGGTGATGACTTCGGCCATGAGTTCGCGGACAAGATTTTCCCAGCGCAGGTCGCCAAGGAGTTTGTCGGTGGTAAGCACGGAGGCAAATGCTGCTGGGGTCGGCGCCGGGGCGAAAATCATGGCCTCGTATCCGGCGACGCCGGCGACGCCGAGGCCGTTGAAGGGGACGTTCCAGACGAGTTTTTCCCAGTGGGTGCGCGCGAGATTGTCGGTGGCTTCACAGCGGACTCCGGCGTCGTTAAAGAGGTGGACGAGTTCGTGGGTGCGCGGCTGGGGCGGGCGGAGAAATTCGCCGAGCACGACTTTGCCCTGCGCCATGGTGCGGATGACTCCGGGTGCGATCCGGTTCAGGCAGACAAAGCAGAGTCCGCCCATGACCTGCTCGGGGGTGAAGATGCGGGCGAGCTGTTCCTCGTTGCCGAGGCCGTTCTGCAAGGTGACAACGGCGGTGTGCGGCCCGGCGAGCGGCGGGAGGAATTTGGGGAACTGGCTGTTCGCGGTGGTTTTGAGTCCGATGAGGACGGCATCGCAGCAACCGATTTCTTCCGGCGTGCGGGCGCAATGCGGGCGCACTTGAAAATCGCCGTCCGGGCTGTGGATGGTCACGCCGTGTTCTCGCACGGCGGCGTAATCCGACCGGAGCAGGAAGTGGACTTCATGGCCGGCGCGGCAAAGTTTCGCGCCGTAGAAACTCCCGAGGGCGCCGCAGCCGACAATCGCGATTTTCATTTGCAAAAAAAGAGCGCCCTGAAAATTCCAGGGCGCTCGCTTGGGAAAGGCGTAGGATTACTTCGCGCCGAGGATCGCATCCTTGGCGGCCTTGGCGACGCGGAATTTCACAACGCGCTTGGCCGGGATGTTGATGGTCGCGCCGGTGGCCGGGTTGCGGCCGACGCGGGCGGCACGGTTGACCAGCACGAGCTTGCCAAGGCCGGGCAGGGTGAAAGTGTTCTTGGCGTTCTTGTAGGCCAGGTCGGCGATGGTCTCGAGGATCTCGGTCGCTTGCTTCTTGGAGATGCCAGCCTTGTCGGCGAGTGCGCCGGCGATTTGTGATTTCGATAGTGCTTTAGCCATATGGTGGGATGTTGTTTGTTGTTGTTTGATACTATCAAAAGTCCCGTGACTTTGGCCTAGTTAATGCGTTTCAAAAAAACCGCGCAAGGGAAAAATCTAACTTTTTCGACCTGAAAATCGGGCGTTTGCCGAGCCCGCCGCCCAGCGCAAGCTTGACTTCATCGCTCGATTTTCCACCATCGCGGCGTGAGTCTCTTCACCATTGATTCCGGTTTCCGCTACGACATCGTCCGCAAAATCTTCGAGGGCGGCATGGGGATCGTGTATGAAGCCGAACAGCACGGGGCGCGGCAGTTCATCAAGCGCGTTGCCATCAAGGTCGTCCGCCAGAACTACGCCAACCAGCCGGAATTCATCGAAAACTTCATCGGCGAAGCCAAACTCGTCGCCGACCTCATTCATACGAACATCGTCCAGACCTACCACCTCGGAGAAGTGAAAGCGATGTATTTCATCGCCATGGAATTGATCCGGGGGGTGAACCTCGAGCAATTCACCCAGCAGCTCCATGATCGCAACCGGGTGCTGCCTCGCGAACTCGCCGTTTTCATCACCAGTCGCGTCGCCCGCGGGCTCGCCTACGCGCATGCCAAGACCGACAAGGACGGCAAGACGCTCGGCATTGTCCACCGCGACGTGAGCCTGAAGAACATCATGATCGCCTTCGAGGGCGACGTGAAGCTCACCGACTTCGGGATCGCCAAGGCCAAGGGCTTCATTACCGACAACGAGGGCGAAGTCGTCGCCGGTAAGGCGGATTACATGAGCCCGGAGCAGGCGGACTTCAAGATCACGGACAAACGCTCCGATATTTTCTCCACCGGCGTCGTGCTCGCGCACCTGTTGCTCGGTCGGAATATTTTCAAGGCCGATTCGCCCGAGGAATCCCGCCAGCGCATCCTGCACCTGGCCATCCCCGATTTCCGGCAGTTGGACAGCCGCATTGACGACCCGCTCAACGACATCCTGCAAAAGTGCCTCGCCCGCGACCTCAATGTCCGCTACGCCAGCGCCGATGAGCTGATGACCGCGTTGGAATACTACATCTACCACGCCGGCTACGGGCCGACGAACGAGACCCTTGGCAAGTTCAGCCGCGAACTCTTCGGCCAGCACGTCCCGGCTACCGAAGCCAGCGCTCGCGGCGGCACGCAGATCGTCGAACACACCGCCCGCAGCATCAAAGTCTGATTTCATGAATCGCAAATCCTCCTCCACGGTTACGCTCGGCCTCGTCCAGACCAGTTGCTCCGCCAACCCCGCCGCGAATCTCAAGAAAACCCTCACCGCCGTCGAGCGCGCCGCCAAGGCCGGTGCGAACATCGTCTGCACCCAGGAACTTTTCCGCTCGCAATACTTCTGCCAGAGCGAAGACCACGAACACTTCAAGCTCGCCGAAAAAATTCCCGGCCCGACCACCGACGCCTTCCAGAAAATCGCCAAGAGATATAAGTCCGTCATCATCGCCTCGCTCTTCGAGAAACGTGCGTCCGGCGTCTACCACAACACCGCCGCCGTCATTGATGCCGACGGTGCGTTCCTTGGCGTGTATCGCAAGATGCACATCCCCGACGACCCGTTGTTCTACGAGAAATTCTATTTCACCCCTGGCGACCTCGGCTTCAAGGCGTGGAAGACCCAGTTCGGCAAGCTCGGCGTGCTCATCTGCTGGGATCAATGGTATCCCGAAGCCGCCCGCCTCACCGCCATGCAAGGCGCGGAGATTCTGTTCTACCCGACCGCCATCGGCTGGCATCCGAGCGAGAAGAAAGTTTACGGCGAACGCCAGCACGGCGCGTGGGAACTCATCCAGCGCTCGCACGCCGTCGCCAACGGCTGCTTCGTTGCGTCCGTCAACCGCATCGGCCACGAGAAGATTGCTGGTGTGGGCGGCGACGGTCTGGAATTCTGGGGCCAAAGCTTCGTCGCCGGCACGTCCGGCGAAATCATTTCCAAAGCCAGCTTGAACAAAGAGGAAACCCTCCTCGTCCCCGTGGACCTCGCCAAAGTGGACACCACCCGCACCCACTGGCCCTTCCTCCGCGACCGCCGCATTGACGCCTACAGCGGGCTGATGAAGCGGTTGATTGATTAATTTTCTCTGCGCCTCTGCGTCTCTGCGGTAAATTCCCGCCGCGATGAAAACCACGCAAACCATCCTCGACGAAATCCTCGTGGACGTCCGCAAGGAAGTCGCCGCCGCGCAGGCGGTACGTCCGCTCGCTGAGCTGCGGCGGATGATTGCCGCCGCGCCGCCGGTGCGGTCCATGAGCGCGGTGTTGCGGTCCGGCTTCGGCCTCATCGCCGAAATCAAGGAACGCTCGCCGAGCCAGGGGGAGATGCGTCCGCCGAATGTCGCCGCCGCGCCCGCTGCTTATGAAGCCAGCCAGATTGTTCGCGGCATCTCCGTGCTCACCAACGCCAGCCATTTCGGCATGAGCATGGAAAAGCTCCGCGCCGTCCGCGCCGCCACCACCAAACCCGTGCTACGGAAGGATTTTATCTTCGATGAGTATCAAGTGCTGGAAGCTCGCGCGTTTGGCGTGGATGCCATCCTGCTCATGGCCAATCTGCTTGAGGTCGACGAGATGAAGCGGCTTTACGCCGTCTGCCGTGAGTTGGGCATGGAAGCGCTCTTCGAGTGTCACGACCGCGAGCAGATTTCCCAAGTCCCGGCCGGCGCGGTGATTTACGGCATTAACAGCCGTACCTTCGCTGTCGGCAGCGGCCAATACGCCGCCGCCCGCGCCGCCCGCGACTCCGGCGCGAAGATTGATTCCACTACGGACTTGAGCCGCTTCGACATCGGCCAGCATCTGCCTGCCAATGCGGTGAAGGTGGCGGAAAGCGGCATCCATCCGCACACCATCGCCGCAGTGCGCGACCAGCAAGGCTATCACGCCGCGCTCGTCGGCACGTCGCTGCTCGTGGCGGAGCATGGGGTTGAAAGCGAACTCGCCGCCTTCGAGCACGCCCTCGCAAAATGAAACCCGTCGTCTGGATCACCGGCGCGGGCGGACTCATCGGCAACCACCTTGTTCAGACCGCGCCGCAATCCGCCCCGCAGTTTCAAATCGTCGCTCTGACACAGCCAATCCTTGACCTGACCGACCGCGCCGCCGTCCGCACGGAATTCGCGCGGCAACGCCCGGCGATCATCATCCACTGCGCCGCGATGAGCCGCAGCCCCGAGTGTCAGGCGCAGCCGCAACTCGCCCGGCGCGTGAACGTGGAAGCGGCCGCGCACCTCGCCGAACTCGCCGCCGAGATCCCTTTCGTCTTTTTCTCCACCGACCTCGTCTTCGATGGGCGCAAGGGCAACTATGTCGAGACCGACGCGGTGAATCCGTTGAGCATTTACGCCGAAACGAAAGTCGCGGCGGAGTCTATGGTCTGCCGCCTGCCGCACCACCTGATTATCCGCTCCGCGCTCAACGGCGGCATCTCGCCCACGGGCGACCGCGGCTTCAACGAGCAATTACGCCTTGCCTGGCAGCGCGGGCAGGCGGCGAATCTTTTCACCGACGAGTTCCGCAGCCCCATTCCCGCCGTTGTGACGGCTCGGGCGGTCTGGGAATTGGTGCAATGCGCTGCTGCCGGAACTTTTCACCTCGCGGGCGCGGCGCGGCTCTCGCGGCTTGAAATCGGCCGGCTGCTCGCGGCCCGGCATCCGGAGTTGCGCCCGCAAATCATCGCCGGATCGCTGAAAGATTATTCTGGCGCGCCGCGCCCGGCGGATGTCTCGCTCGACTGCGGCAAGGTGCAAAGACTTCTTTCGTTCCCGCTGCCGGCCTTGAGCGATTGGCTCGCGGTAAACCCCAACGAACTGTTTTGAATCCGCCATCGCCAATCGCCGATCGTCAATACCGCGGTCGCCTCGCGCCGTCGCCCACAGGTCACCTGCACCTTGGCCATGCCCGGACATTTTGGACGGCGCAACAGCGCGCGCGCGCCGCTGGCGGCAGGCTCATCCTCCGCAACGAAGACCTGGACACGGCGCGGTGCAAGCCCGAGTTCGTCGCGGCGATGTACGAAGACCTGCGCTGGTTTGGTTTTGACTGGCAGGAAGGGCCGGACGTTGGCGGGCCGTTCGCGCCTTACAGTCAGAGCGACCGGATGCCTTGCTACCGCAGCGCGTTTGAAAAGTTGAAAGCGGGCGGCTTTGTTTATGCCTGCACCTGTTCGCGCAAGGATATTGCCGCCGCTGCGCGCGCGCCGCACGCGGAAGACGATGCCGAGCCGATCTACCCGGGCACATGCCGCGCTAATCCGAAATCCGAAATCCGAAATCGAAAATACTCCTGGCGCTTTCGCATTCCTGACGGCGAGAGTGTTGCTTTCACGGATGGCAACTTGGGCCCGCAGGCCATGCACGCTGGGCGCGACTTCGGCGACTTCGTCGTGTGGCGGCAGGATGATTTTCCGGCTTATCAGCTTGCCTGCGTCGCGGACGACGCGGCAATGGGCGTCACCGAGGTCGTGCGGGGCGCAGACCTGTTGGTGAGCACGGCGCGCCAATTATTGCTTTATCACGCGCTTGGCTTGACCCCGCCCCAGTTCTTTCATTGCGAGTTGATGCGCGATAAGGCTGGCGTGCGACTGGCAAAACGGTACGATGCCTTGAGCCTGCGGGAGCTAAAGGCGCGCGGGAAGTCGCCGGCGGTCTTGCGCGCGGGGTGGAACTTGTAAACGAGACTACGTTATGAATCGTATCGGAATCGATTTGGGCGGTACCAAGATTGAGGGCGTCGTGCTCGACGCCACCGGGCAGGAACTTTTGCGCAAACGCATCGCCACGGAACGTGAGCACGGCTACCGCCACATCCTCAGCCGCATCCAGAGGCTGCATGACGAGCTCGCCGCTGCCGCCGGCCAGGCTACCTTCGGCATCGGCACGCCCGGCGCGATTTCGCCGCGCACCGGCCTGCTGAAAAATTCCAATACCGTCTGCATGAACGGCCAGCCCGTGAAAGCCGACCTGGAGGCGTTGCTGGGCCGCAAGATTGCGATGCAGAACGACGCGAACTGCTTCGCCATGGCGGAGGCATTGCTCGGTGCGGGCAAGGGCAAGAAGCTGGTCTTCGGCGTCATCATGGGCACGGGTTGTGGCGGAGGTATCGTCTACAACGGTGAGGTTTTCACCGGCGCTCAGGCCATCGCGGGCGAGTGGGGGCACATGAGCATCGACCCGCACGGGCCGGTCTGTTACTGTGGCAATCGCGGTTGCGTGGAGACGTTCGTCAGCGGCGGCGGGTTGGAAAACCGTTACGCGGAGAAGTTCGGGGTGCGGCGGTCGCTGAAGGATATTGAACGCGACTATTTCGCGGGCGAACCGGGCGCGGTGCAGTTCATGGCGCAATTCTTCGACCGCTTTGGCCGCTCGCTGGCCAACCTGATTGACATCCTCGATCCCGACATCGTGGTCATCGGCGGCGGCGTGTCGAACTTCAAGGACATCTACACCGAGGGGGTGGCGGCGGTGCGACGCCATGTTTTCACGGATGAATTGGAAACTCCGATTGTGCGCCACCAGTTGGGTGATTCCGCGGGCGTCCTCGGCGCGGCACTGGTGGGAATCTGATCCCGCCATTTCAATTATCTTGATTCCCGCCGCAATGGGCTAAAATAGCTATGTCATGTTGTCTGATTCCAACAAGCAAGCAATCGCCGCCCGCCCCGGCCTCGACCTCGCCGCGCTGATCAAGCAGCACGCCGGCGAGAATTACGAGCTCCACGCCGCGCACGTCAACCCCGCCAACGTCCGTACGCTCAAGACTATCGGGTTCGACCGCTGCTACACCCGCGCCGAAGGGCCGTATCTCTGGGACGTGGCCGGCGCGAAATATCTCGATCTCCTCGGTGGCTACGGGGTATTCGGATTGGGCCGCAACCATCCCGAGGTACGCCGCATCCTCAAGGAATTTCTCGACGCGGATTACCCCAGCCTTGTGAAGATGGAGGCGCCGCTGCTTTCCGGCCTGCTTGCCGCCGAGCTGAAGAAACACATTCCCTACGAGCTGGACATGGCGTTCTTCACCAACTCCGGCGCGGAGGGTGCGGAGACGGCCATCAAATACGCCAAGTGTGCCACGGGTAAACCGGCGATCATCCATTGCAAGAAATCCTTCCACGGCCTCACCACCGGCGCGCTCTCCCTCAACGGTGATGAGAGCTTCCGTCAAGGTTTCGGACCGTTCCTGCCTGAGTGCCGCGCCATTCCGTTCAATGATTTGGACGCGCTGGAAATCGAATTGAAGAAGGGCGACGTCGCCGGCTTCATGGTCGAGCCGATCCAGGGCAAGGGCGTGAACATCGGCGCGTCCGGCTACCTGCTCGCCGCGCAGAAACTTTGCCGCAAACACGGCGCGATCTTCATCGCTGACGAAGTCCAGTCCGGCATGGGCCGCACCGGCAAGTTCCTCGCCATCGAACACGAAGGGCCGGGCATGGATCCGGACATCGTGATTCTCGCCAAGACCCTTTCCGCCGGCTTCGTTCCCGTCGGCGCGGTGCTGTGCAAGAAGTGGGTCCACGAGAAAGTTTTTTCCTCCATGCAGCGCTCGGTCGTGCACAGTTCCACGTTCAGCCAAGGTAGCTTTGCCATGGCCGCCGGCCTCGCCGCGCTCGACGTGCTCGACCGCGAGAACCTGATCGCCAACGCCGCCAAGATGGGCGACCTCATCGGCCAAGGCGTGCAGGCGATGATTCCGCGCTTCGAGTTCCTCAAGGAAGTCCGCTGGCGCGGGCTGATGACGGGCATCGAGTTCGGTCCGCCGAAATCGCTCACCCTGAAGATCGCGTGGACGACCTGCCACACACTCGACAAAAGCTTGTTCCCGCAGGCGGCCATCATTCCGCTGATGGACAAGCACCACATCATCACGCAGGTGGCCGGGCACGGTATTGATGTGGTCAAGCTGCTCCCGCCGCTTGTCATCACCGAGGCGGACGTGAAGTGGTTCCTGACCGCCTTTGAGGACGTGCTGGTGCAGATGCACAAATTCCCCGGCCCGGCGTGGGACGTGTTGACTGGTATCGGCAAGAGCGCGCTCTCGCAACGCGCCCGGTGATTTTCTTAATTTTAATCGGATAAGCAAAAAAACCGGCGTTGGTCGTTACAACCAACGCCGGTTAATTTTTCTTGGAAATGATTACATGTTCGCGATGATGTTATCCCCGAATGCGGAGCACTTGATCTCCGTCGCGCCGTCCATGAGGCGGGCGAAGTCGTAGGTCACGCGTTTGCTGCCGATGGCGCCGTTGAGGCCTTTGATGATGAGGTCAGCTGCCTCGTTCCAGCCCAGGTAGCGGAACATCATTTCGCCGGAGAGGATGACCGAGCCGGGGTTGACGACGTCTTTGCCGGCATATTTTGGCGCGGTGCCGTGCGTGGCTTCGAAGATGGCATGGCCGGAGACGTTGTTGATGTTGCCGCCGGGTGCGATGCCGATGCCGCCCACCTGCGCGGCGAGGGCATCGGAGAGGTAATCGCCGTTCAGGTTCAGCGTGGCGATGACTTCAAACTCGGTCGGGCGGGTGAGCACCTGCTGGAGCGTGATGTCGGCGATGCTGTCCTTGAAGACGATGCCCG
>JAFMIX010000062.1 GCA_017853785.1 Verrucomicrobiales bacterium | reverse complement strand
TGCGTGAGGGATCGAGGGAGCGGCGGAAGGTGACGTAAATATCCGCTACATCCAGCCGGCCATCGCCAAAAGCGACCGAGTTAATCAGGGTGTCGTTGCCATCATACAGGGGCGCGGTGGCGGAGACGTCGAGGGTGATGTTGGTGAAGCTGCCGGTGTTGGTGATGGAGAAGATGACGTTAGTGGAGATCAAATAGTTGAAGACGACGGCATTGGTCTGAAAAATTTGAATCGTTCCGTAGGTGATGTTGGTCGGATAGATGAAGATATTGGTGACCGTGAAGTCCGTCAGCGAGACAACATTTGTGGTTATGGTGGAGTTGGTCAGGTAAAAGACGTTGGTGGTAGCACCGCTAGTATCTATGTAAATGATGCCATTGGTGTCTATGTTTGTAATGACGCCGGTAACGAGGGTGTTCGTGAAGATGAAAACATTCGTCAGGAAATAGTTGGTGGTGGAAGTAAAATTGGTGGTGATTGCGGTGTTGGTGAGGTAAAAAACGATGTTGGTGGTGAAATTATTGGTGATGAAGGCGATGTTGGTGACGGCGGTGATGTTGGTCAGGTAGGTATAATTAGTGAGCAGGGAAGTATTGGTGAAATAGGTGATGTTGGTGGTCACGAGCATGTTCGTCAGCGAGGCTGGGAAGGTATACATCCCGTTGGTGGAGGTATCCACGACGCCGCAGCAGGAATCCATGCCGTCAAAGAAGTCACTACCGGCGGGTGGATTGTTCAGGTTGTAGATTGCCGATTGGAACACCTGGACGATGTCGGCGCTCTGGAGGTTGGTGTTGCCGAAATCGCCGGCATTGAACCAGCGGAAGGGATACACGTTGCCAACGGTGTAGCGCCGTTGGCCGACGGTAACGGTCTTGATGGAGTTGAGCGCGCCGGCGGCAGGAGCACCGTTGGTGGGCGCGGCGATATACACGCTGGAGCCTGGGCCGCCGATGCCATCCGAGGTGGCGGAAGGCCGACCGATTTGGATCTGATAGGTCTCGCCGGGGGCGGCGGCGGCTGGGACATTGAAGCTGAAGCCGCCGAGGATGACTTTGCCCAGCGCAACGGGATTGGGGAACATGGTGTCGTGCGCGATGGAATAGGTGATGAGGTCCTGCTTGGTGGTGTCGTAGAGGTTGGTCTGCCCGAGGCGTTCCACCCAGCCGACACCCAAAAGATTCAGCAGGCTGTTCGTGAACATCAGGCTGGCAAAATTTTCATATCCGGGAAGCCCGACGGGGTTGGCCGGAGGCGGGCCGGCGGTGAACATGGCCGGCGGGATTTGTTCGTAGACCACCGGATTCACATTCGGCTTGGGTTTGACCAGCATGGACTCAAAATACAGGGCGCCGGGGGTGATAGCCGGACCGGTCAGGTTGGTGGCGGTCAGATTGTATTGGAGGCTATACATCTTCGCTCCCGGCAGCAGCGACAAGGTAACGGGCGCGAAAAAGTTCTGGCCCGGAGAGGCGACAAAATCGCTGGAGGCTTCGCCAGACTCGAACCCGAAACTGATCTTGTTGGCGGTGAAGTTGGCCGCAGAGAACACGGTGGTAACGATGCCGCTGGGCTTGTAGTTGTTTTTGAACCCGCGAACCTTGAACACCAAGTTCGTGGCTCCGGGAGGGAAGGCGACGGACAGTGTGAGGCTGTTGTTGGTGCCATTGACTCCGCTGATGGTGCCGGCAGAGATGCTAGGCGCGGCATTGGTCGGGTCGCTGCCGTCGGTGGTATACCACAATTCAGCGCCGGTGGTGATGCTGCCGACGAAGAACTGCGCCGCGTTGTTGCCAGTGACGAGCGGGTTGCCCACGACAAAGCGGAATTGGGCCGAGACGACGGCACTGTCGGGCCGGCCATCCTCATGTCCGATGGCCTTGATGCTCAAGTCGGGCAGGATTGTGGCAACGGTGAGGCCCGCCACAGATTCCAAGCCATCCGCATAATTCGGAGGAGCAACCGTGGAATTAGTCGTGGGGTTGGGGACATTGATCAGCACCGGCGTGTTGGAGAAGGTGTAAAACGTCTGGGTGCCGGCTTCTCCGATGATGACAACTGGCACGTCGTTGTTGAAGGTCGCCGACGAGACGGGGTTAAATAAGGACCCCAAATTTGGAGGGAAGGTCACATACCCAATCCGCGGGTCGGTGACCGGCGGGCGGGGCGGGGTGGCGCTGGCTTGGGTGGAGTCGGGGCTGGTGCCGCCGGCGTTCTGCGCGGCGACGACGTAGTAGTAGGTCGTGCCGGGGACGACGTTGGTATCGGTGTAGGTCAGGGCGGTGGTGTTGATGAGGGTGGTGTTGTAAGGGCCGCCGTCCTGGGTGGAGCGGCGGAGGATGTAGTTGGTAGCCCCGGCAGAAGCGGACCAAGTCAGAACCGCTTGGCCGTAGGGCGGGGTTGGAGTGGTGGCAATCAAATTGAGCGGTGCTGCTGGCGCGGGCGGGGGCGGTAGGACCAAGCCGGTGTCTGTGACGGCGCGGATGAGATGATAATATTGTTCGGTGACGTAGACAGTGCCGTCCGGCGCGAAGGCGACACCGACGGGCTGGCGGGCTTCGACGCCGCCCAGTTGGTCGGGGGTGGCGACGGGGCCATCCCACCAGCCGGGATAAGTGCCGGCGCCGGTGACCCAGACGTTGGAGCGGACGCCGTAGAGGTTGGTGACCGAGCCGTTGGGGAGGACGAGTTTGACGCGGTGGTTGCTGGTGTCGGTGACGATGAGGGTGTCATCGCCAGCGACGGCCACGCCGTAGGGCGAACTGAATTTGGCGTTGTTGCTGGAGGACAGGTTGACGTTGGTGTTCGCGAAGTCGCCAATGCCGTGGAAACCGGCGTTGGTGGTGATGACGCCGGTGTTGGGGTTGATGTGGTAGATGCCATGGCGGCCGGAATCGCAGACCGCGAGGAGGCCGGAATATTTGACGGCGATGCCCTGCAAGGCGACGCCGGCGTTGGTGACGGTGGCGACGGTGACTTGGTTGGTGTAGGGCGGAGGAATTCGGATCACGCTGTTGCCCTGAACGGTCACGTAGATGTTGCCCAGTGTGTCCATGGCCATGCCGGCGGCATTGGTCAGGCCGGTGGCGTTCGTGGCCACGAGTTCGGCGAAGAGGGTGTCGAACTGGAGCACCGTGCCGTTGGCGCCGTTGCCGCGGTTGAGGACGAACACGCTGCCTGACCGGACGGCGACTCCAACAGGCTTGCTAATCAGGTTCGTGGGAACGTAGGGGTTGGGGACAAACGTGTAGGTGAAGTTCCCGGGAAGATCCAGCTGCCGGACGGCGTTGTTGTCCCGGTCCGCGACGTAGAGACTTTCGGTGGAGGAGTCAAAGGCCAGTCCGTAAGGAGTGTAAAACTGGGCCTGCCCGGCAGTGTCCCCGTCTTGATAACCAAAGCAAGGAGGGTTTTGCTGCCACGGGCCACCCGCCAGAGTATCCACCGTGGTGGCGTGGAGGCTGGCGCTAGCGAGACTGATGGCGGCCTGTGCGGCGGCCAGCACGGGCTAGTGCATCCTGCTCCGCACAATCTGGGCGACGGGTTTCATAATTTTGGTCGGGGGTAAAGTTTGGTTTGGGTGAAAAACACTTACCGGCTGCCGCCAGTAGGTTTCCAATAGGGTCTGGTCCAGTCGTAGGGTTTGCCGCTGTTCCACGGGGAGGTTTCCTCGATGGCGGCCTCCTGGCCGGTGGAGCGCAGAAATCTGGTCTGGGTGGGCTGGAAATCATTCGTGCCAACGATGGTCGGCGTGATGAAGATGATGAGGTTTTGGCGGTTGCGTTCCTTGCCATCTTTGCGGAATACCTGGCCGAAGAATGGAATGTCGCCCAAGAGTGGCACTTTGGTGTTGGCGGAGGAATTTTCGTCGGAGACGAGGCCGCCGAGGACGAGGGTGTTGCCGCTGGGGATGAGGACATCGGTATCAATGCGGCGGGTGAAGAAGGAGTCCACAATATTGGCTTCGCCGCCCACGGTGCTGGTGAACGCCGGCCCGAGGCGAAGAATGCTCTGCTGGACTTTCAATTCCACGAAGTCGTTGGCGGTGATACGGGGGGTGACTTCAAGATTCACGGTCAGGTTGCTGTAGGAGATTTGCGAACCGCCGGTGGTGTTTGCGGTGCCGGCGCTGACGTTCACGATCGGATATTGGAGCCCGACTTCGATGGTGGACTTCTGGTTGTCCAAGGTGACGGTGCGGGGTTCGGAGACCACTTTGGTGTCGGCGGAATTGTTCAGGAAGGATAGGGCGATGTTGACGCCGTCGGCGTTCAGGAAGGCGGTGGCTGGGCTGAAGCCGCTGAGGGTGTTGAGGGTTAAACTTGCATTGGTGCCGTTGCCGAAGGTCACGTTCTGCTGTTTCAAGGTGCCGCTCCAGTCAATGCCTTTAACCGATTTGGGATTGACGGTGGTCTCGAGGATTTTTGCTTCGATGAGCACCTGCTTGGTGGCGGTGTCGAGGCGTTCGATGAGTTCATTCGCCAGCCCCATTTCCTTTTCGGTGGCGACGATGACCAGCTGGCTGGTGCGGGTGTCGGTGACGACTTTGCTGCGCTTGTCGGTGAGGGCGCTGGAAACGGCGACAACGATGTTGCTGGGGCTGGCGTATTTTAATTGGATGACTTTGGTGGTCAGTGGTTCGGCGGCAGTGGGGTCTTTGGAAGCGATGCGGGCGATCTTGCTGTTCGGATCGTCAATGATCTGGAGGTCGTAGGTCTTGAGGATGGTGGAGAGGGCCTGCGCGGCGGTGATGTTTTCCCAACGGATGGTGATGTTCGGGGCGGCGGTGACGCGGCCATCGGGGTCGGGGACGCCGAAGCTGATTTTGGGATCGAGGATGTAATTCAAGTTGGCCTGCCGCGCCAAGTTTTCAATGGCGGAGGTGAGGGACACGTCCACGAATTGAATCAGCGGAAGAACGTCCGAGTTGGTGGTGACGACGGTGGCTGCCGGAGTCGGCTCCACTGCGGCGGCGAGTACCGCGGCTTCGGCCGTGGCGGATGCGGGATTGGTGGGTGCACTGGCAGACACCTCGGCGAAAATGGGATCGGGGCTAGTCGTGGCGGGCACGGCGGGGGCATCGGCGGGCGCGGCGGGGGTCGGAGCGGGCGCGTCGGTTGCCGGCGGGGTGTCTTGGGCGAATCCGATGGGGGCGAAGGTGAGGCAACCTAGCAACACGAGGAGGTTCATTTGCGGTTTCATTTTATTATCGGGGTGGTTGGTTTACGGTGTCGGGAATTGTCGGGAATTGTCGGTAGATGTCGGTGGTTTTGCTTCCGGTTTAGCGATGGTAGAGTGGACGAATCATGGTTTCCAACGGCCGACCGACCGGCGGCGAGCATAAAAGGCTGCCAGGCAGTTTGTCGAACTTAATAGCGTTCATTTTTCCCTATGGGCCTCGCGCAATGGCTTAAAAGCGCGACGGCAGTTTTAATTCGATGCGTTCGCCGGTGCGGCCGATGGTGACAACCGCAACGTTGTCACGGATTTCGACACAACGGATGCGAATGCGGCCACCGCCGGGGATTTTAACATCGCTTTCATCACCGACAGCAAAGGTGGTTTCGTTGATGATGGCAAATCGGCGGTTGGCGCTGCGGGAAAAGCCTTTGAGGGCCAGCTGCACCGCCGGCTGATTTTCCCCACCCGGGCTGACGCTGAAATCGCTGTCCGAGCCGGGGAAGAAGGGGTTGCGACCTTTGGAGTCGAAAACGGACAGATAAGCGTTGGTGCTGGCGGTGGCGGGCGCAGCGGCAGTGGCCGGGGGTGGGTTGGTGGCGGCAGCGGCGAGGGTGGCGGCGGACAAAAGGGTGCAGAGACCGCCGAGCAGCAAAGGAAAACCGGGAGGGCGACAGGGGTTCATGGAATTCATTTCGGATCGGCGGCGGCCACGGGCGCGGAGTTGACCAAGGCGATGATATCCATGCGGAAGCCGAGGCGCTCCTTGTCGGCGGATTTGTCGGGCCCGGCAACCGCGGGTTCGAGGACCAAGTTTTCAATGCGGATGTGGGGGTAGCGATTTTCAAAGTCGGCCACGAATTTGCCGATGTCGGGCCACAGGCCGGTGCCGTTGATGGCGGTCTTGGCCTGTTTGTAAGGGAACTTGTAGATCAGATTGTTATCGGTGAGTTCCACGGTGCTGATCTGCGGGATATCCACGCGGTAGCCGGCTTTGAAGGTTTTGATGGCGGCATACATCCAGGAATAAAGGTCGCCGGAGGCCATCTCTTTTTGGTGTTCGGCGAGCTTGGCGGAGCCGGCTTCGAGCTGCTCTTCGACCAAGGCGGCGCTTTTGCCAGCCGCGATGATTTTCTGCCGTTGATCTTCCGACTCGGTCAGTTTTTGTTGGATGGCGCGGAGCCGGGTTTCCTGCGCTCCGACGCCGTAATACCAGAGCGCGGCGATGAGGCCGGCGGTGACGCCGCCGACGGCGATCAGCTGGTTGCGTTTCTCGGGGGTGAGTTTCATTGGGAGAGGGTGGTTTTTTCCGGTACGCGGCAGTCCAAAGTGAAAAGGACGACGGTTTTGCCACCGCCATCAACCATCGGGGCACCCAGGTTGCGCAGGGCGATTTCATTGGTCTTGCCCAGCAGGCGGCGGAAGTAATCCGAGTTGGCGAGGGCGGCTTTGTAGTTGCCGACCTGGTCGCCGGGCGCGGCGCTGGCATCGCTGGCATCGAATTGGAGGCGGATTTTTTCGATACATTCGCCGGGTTTGCCGGCGATGACGCGGCCAGTTTCGTTGTTCGTTTTGGGTTTGATTTCCTCGATGGCAAAATGGGTTTGTTCCGAGAGGAAGCGGGTGAGCTGGACGCCGGGGACGGTGCATTTCTGGAGGGCGTTGAGCAGGTTGCCCCAGAGGAAGCGGTTGGTGGAATAACGTTCCAGTTCCCGAAGCCTCCAGTTGAGCGCGTTCAGATCCTTTTGGTTCTGGGTGATTTTTTTGAAGTTCTTGCTTTGGAGGGCGAGGCTGACTTCGATTTCAGAGATCTGGCTCTGCTTGCGCATGATGCGGAATTGCAGGAAGCCGGCCCAGAGGAGCACGAGGATCACGAGGCCGATGCCGATCATGATGCCGCGTTTGACGGGGTCGCGCCGGCGCAATTCTTCTTCGGCTTGCGCTTCGGCGAGGAGATTGAGGCGGAGTGGCATAATCAGAATCCGATGGCGGCGCCCACGGCGACGGTGAGTTGCGGGGCGATCATTTCGATTTCGGCGGCTTGTTGCGGGGGCAGGGCGTGGCGCAGGGAGCTAATGGGGCTCCACGGGCGGCAGGGGATGCCGATCTCCGCTTCCAATATTTTCACGATGTATTCCGAGGCGGCCGAGGCGCCGGAGCAGAGGACCTGGCTGGCGTGTTTGTCCTGCTGGTGTTCAAAGAAATCCAAGGAGGCGCGCAGTTCGCGGCCGAGCGGGGTGATGAGGGCTTCCAGCGTGGATTGCACCTCACCGGCCATACCCAGCTTGATGCCTTCGGCTTCGGCGTAGCTGATGCCCATGTTTTCGGCGAGGCCGCCGGTGATTTTGTCGCCGCCGATGGCGATGGTGCGGCTGAGGACCAGTTCGCCTTCTTGAACGAGGCAGATGGTGGTGTTCTTGAAGCCGATGTCCACCAGGGCGACGATGTTCTTGGCGAACAGTTCGGGCAGGGCGAGTTCAAAGGCGTTGATGGGGCCGATGAGTCCGGGAACGATGCCGGCGGCGACGAGGTCGGCTTTTTTGACGGCCGCCAGCAGATCGTCCACCAGCTGTTTTTTCGCGCCCGCGACGAGGGCTTTGAATTTTTGGGGGGGGGCGGCAGGTTTGGTTTTATCATCCGCCGGGGGCAGCGGCTTGGAAGGGATGAGGTAGCAATCGAAGATGTGATTGGGCAAATCCTGCTGCAGATACGCTTTGGGATTCACCTTGAGGATCTGCCTCATATCCTGCAGGGGAATCATGGGCAGTTCGGCCTGGCGCACGACGGCGTCGGTGACGCCGATGGCGAGGCAGACGTTTCGGGTCTTGGTGTCCAAGGCGGCAACGATGGCTTTCAGGTGTGCGGCGAGCAGGTCGGTGGAGAAGGTCTTTTGCGGCACGGGCGCATCGAGCAGGGCGTAGCGGGTGAGGACCCAGGCGTCGGCCTTGCGTTGCATGAGCACGGCCTTGGTGGTGCGGCCGCCAAGGTCAATGGCCACGAGGTTTTCGCGTTTGCTGGCGGAGCGGTTGAAGAATGGCAGTGGCATCCGGGGTTTGTTGTAGGTTTAGCGTTGGTGCATTGCAAGCATAACTTGCCGGGAGAGAGGGGGTGCCGTTTTCAGGCCGAACGATTCATGGTCAGTAAATTCCAGCGGGTTCAGGGCGTGACTTCCCGCCAGGCCACCACGCGGTAGGCGGAGGAGCCGGAGTTCGGGCCGCTCAGGCTTTCGTCGTAGTGAAACGCAAAGCTGCCATTGACATCGAAGGTATCGCCGACCATGGAGCCGATGATGTCCGAGTTGCCGTTCAGCTGGATGTTGGAGTAGGGCGCGTAGATCTGTCCGATAAAGGCGGCACTGCCGTTGACTTCGATCTGGGTGCAGGTGTTCTTGCCGTAGAAGACGCAGTTGGTGGCATAGCCGGTGGTGTTGATGACGCCGCCGCCGTTTAGGCGGGTGTCGCTGGAACCAAGATAGACGACGAGCCGGGAGCCGGGCGCGATGCGAATTTCGGCTTGCGCATTCAATCGGAGACCGGCGCGGGCATCGAGGATTACCGTGCCGTTGGTGATTTGGAGATAGTTGTAATTATTCATGGAATATTTCGAGTTGTAGTAGTAGCGCACAGTGCCGCCGCCGGCGTTGATTGTCACGGAGCCGGGGGCGGGGAGGGCAAAGTAAGTGCCGCCGGGCAGGGGCGGGGCTTCGGGGACGTAGAGATTCAAGTCATTCCGGGACCAGCCATCCTGGATGCCATTGTTGCCAGCGTCCACCCAGGCCGAGCTGCCGGAAGAAAAGCTGCCGGCAGTTTGAATGGTCGAGGCCGGGCCGGTGGCGAGGCGCCCGCGGATCTCGGCTGAGCCGGAGCCCACGATTGCGCTAACCAAGTTGCTGACGACTGTGCCCACGTTGCCGTTGTCGCGGCGCTTGGTGATATCGTATTGGCCGCCGGTGCTGGAGGCGGAGTCCTGGGAATTGAAGCTGTCAATCGAGAGCGAGCCGGAGAGGCCAATGCCCCTTTTGGCGAGGATGCCGGCGCGGAAATAGCTGCCGCCGGCGTTTTGGATGTAAACGGCGCGGCTGAGGTAGGCGCGAGTTTTCGGATTATAGACATAGCCGATGGATTTGATCATGGGAGAGGCTTGGTTCGTGATATACACCCGGTAGAAGGCGTTGCCGATGGTGCGTTGCATCAGGTAGGTGTTGCCACCGAGGTCTTCCCAGCCGTTGTAGATGGCGCGCTCGGACCAGTTCTCAATCGGAGTGGTGGTGCCGGCAAAGCGGTTGATCATGGAAAGGCCCTCCTCGATGCCGGCTTCGGCGGCGACCATGGACTCGTTCCAGATCTGGGAGCGGGCCACGGCGGTGTTTTCGTAGGAAGCAAGATACAGAAAGCCGCCAAGTATGAGGGTGAGAAAGCCGGTGATGAAGACGGTGACGAGCAGGACGCTGGCGTGATTGGCACGGGTAAGGGTGATTTGCATAGGGCCTCCGTTGGTTTAGTTGCGCAGGACGATTTTGGCGGTCTGGACGCTTTCGGTGTTGATTTTGTGGCCGTAAATGGTGCGGTAACAGCGCCAGCTCACATCCACGAGTTTGCAGATGG
>JAFMIX010000061.1 GCA_017853785.1 Verrucomicrobiales bacterium | reverse complement strand
TAGGCCGGCATAAACATCCGCGCCCGTTTCGGTCTGCGCGAAATACCACATCTCGGTCTTGGGTTCGCCGCCGAGTTGAGGCGCGAGCGCGGCGGGCGGATGGACTTGCAGGGAGAGCTTGTCCTGCGCGTCGAGAATCTTGATGAGGAGCGGAAATAGTTTTCCCTGCGGACGCGCAGTGCCGAGCAGCGCGGCGGCGTGATGCTCCATGAGCCAGCGCAGGTCTTTGCCGGCCAGCGGGCCGTTGGCGATGACGCTGGCGTCTCCGGGGCGGTCGGAGATCTCCCAAGATTCGCCGATGACTTTGCCGGGCGGCAGCGGTTTCTGGTAAAGCGTTTCGAGGCGGCGAGCGCCCCAGACGCGCTCCTTGAAGCGCGGGTGAAATGTCAGCGGGTAAAGCATAGCGGGGTGATGGGTGGCTAAGTGCGGAGACCTCAAGCAGCGGCGGCGGGCTTGGGCGCGGCGGCTTTTTTGCGCGACGGCTTCACGGACAGCGGGTTGGACTTTTCGAGATAGTGGCCGTGGGCGCGGAATTTGTCGTAGCGTTGTTTCAGCCGGGCGGCGACGGGCAGGGCCTGGAGTTCGACGAGTTGCTGGAGCAGCGCGGCTTTGAGATTGGCAGCGGTGGTTTCGTAGTCGTTGTGCGCACCGCCTAGCGGTTCGGGCACGATGGCATCCACGAGTTTCAGTTCCAGCAAATCCTTGGCGGTGATCTTGAGCGCTTCGGCGGCTTGAGCGGAGGCCTTGCGGTCTTTCCACAGAATCGCAGCGCAACCTTCCGGGCTGATGACGGAGTAATAGGCGTTCTCGAGGATCAACACGCGGTCGGCCACACCGATGCCGAGCGCGCCACCGCTGCCGCCTTCGCCGATGACAACAGCGATGACGGGCACGGTGAGGAGCATCATCTCACGGAGGTTGACGGCGATGGCTTCGGCGATGTGGCGCTCCTCGGAGGCGACGCCGGGAAACGCGCCAGCGGTGTCAATGAGTGTGATGATGGGCAGGCCGAATTTGTCCGCGAGGCGCATCAGGCGCATCGCCTTGCGGTAGCCTTCGGGGTGGGCGGAGCCGAAGTTGCGGAGGATGTTTTCCTTGGTGTCGCGCCCTTTCTGCGTGCCAATAACGACGACGCGCTGGCCGCCGAGCCGGGCGAAGCCGCCCACCATGGCGCGGTCTTCGGAATACAGCCGGTCGCCGTGCAACTCGTTGAAATCGGTGAAGGCGTGCTTGATGTAGTCGAGCGTGAAGGGGCGTTTGGGATGCCGGGCCATCTGCACGCGCTGCCAGGCATTGAGGTTGGAGAAGATCTGCTTGCGGGTTTCCGCGATTTTATCCTCGATTGCTTTGATCTCATTCTCGAAGTTCACGTCCATGGCGTGTTCTTCGGGATGGCTTTTCAGATCTTCAAGTTTGGCTTCCAGTTCAAAGATCGGCTTTTCAAAGTCTAACTGATGTTTCATCGGTGACAAGGTAATGGATTTGGCATCGAGCAGGCAACGCTGAATTCCACCGCCGCACCGGTGATGTAGCCGCGTTGGTGAAAGCGCGGACGGGCAAGACCGCCGAGAATCCGCGTTGTCACCAACGCAGCTACGCCCCGGCAAATCCCGGCGGATGGGGCGGGTTCGCGCGGAAATGATTTCAATGCCGAGAACTGTCCCCTTTATGGAGGGTCAGAGCGCTTTTTGCGCTGGTCCACGCCGCGGTCACTTGGGGAACGCGCCGGTGTGGCAGGAGTGGCAGTCGAAGTTCTCGTATTCGGCGTCCACGTGGATGAAGGTGTCGCCCTTGGCGTTGAGCTTCTGCAATTGTTCGCCAGCACCTTGCGCTAGGATGGTGTGGCAAGAGGAGCAATCGCTGGCGGGAATTTTTTTCTTGGGGTCGCCCACAGCCTTGTGCGTGCCGTCGTGGCAGCGGAAGCAGCCGGGCCACTCCTTATGGCCGATGTTTTCCGGGTAGGCACGCCAGTCGGCCTTCATCTCGGGGAAGAAATTCCGGGAGTAGATGCCTTGCACTTCGGCGACGAGCGCGTCCACGTTCTTCGCGGTAGGATATTGGGCGCGGAGCGTGGCGGAAATTTTCTGCAATGCCTCGGGCTCGGTCTGGTAGGGTTGGATGAGGACGGCCACGGCGTTGGATTTCACCCACGGCAGGGTGCGGTCAATCTTGCCTGTACTCAACGCAAGGTCCACGGAATCGTTTGGCGTGCGGTAGCGGTGTGAGGGACGGTTGTGGCAGTCAATGCAGTCCATCGTGCGGACCTCGAACTGGCTGATGTCGTTGGTGAACTTGGGCGAACGGTATTCGGTGACTTCGCCCTTAGGACTGGTGACGCGCACCCAGGGGATGACCTGGCGGCGTTCGTCGGTGGCAAGGTATTCAATCTTGTTGTCCTTGCTGATATGCCAGTGGATGCCACCGACGGGGCCGTGCGCAGGGTCGGAGCCGCCGACCTTTAGCGACAGGTGGACGGCGAAGGGAGTGTTGGTTTCATCGGCGAGAAAATGCTGGTAGATGCGATCCAAGTTGGCGGTGAATTTGTTGGGCCAATGACATTCCTCGCAGGTCTCGCGGGCGGGGCGGAGGTTGCGGATGGGCGTGGGGATGGGGCGTTGGTAGTCGCCGGTGATGACGCCGATGAGCTGGTGGACGCCGTTCATCTTGGCTTTGACGAAGGCTTCCGCACCGTGGCCGACGTGGCAGGCGACACATTCCACGCGGGCGTGGGAGGAATTCTGGTAGGCGGTGAATTCCGGCTTCATCGGCGTGTGGCAGGTCTGGCCACAGAAGTTGACGGATTCGCTGACGTGATAGCTCTGGTAGCTGCCGATGGCGGTGCAGAGGAGAAACCCCACGCTGGCGACGACAAACCATTTCAACTTCTTCTGGTCGGCGGGCCGGGTGAGGTCCACGTGCAGGAGGTTGGGCAGCGGCGTGCCGGCAGATTTTTCGTGCCGCCGTTGCCACCACACGCCGGCGGCAATCATGCCGAGGCCGAGGAAGAGAAAACCGGGCGCGACGACATAGGCGAGGATGCCCATGTAGGGATTGCCGTTGTGCGCGAAGAGGTCAATCGCGAAGAGGAACAGGAAGGCGAAGAACGCGCTGACCGCCAGCACGCCACCGGCGAAGCTAAGCCAGTTGCGCAGATAACGGTTCCGGGGCGATGGCGAAGGTTCAGTGCTCATAGTAGTTCAGGAAACAGCCCGATACCCCACACCCACCGTGGGCGTATCGCGCCGCTGGATTCCGACAAACAAACCAAACAAACAAACTATTTCTTCAACGTCCGAAAATAGGCGAGCATGGCCTTGGCTTCCTCATCGGTCACCTTTTCAGCGTAGGACTTCATCACTTCCTTGTTGCCGTCCTTCACGCCTTCCTTGATGGACTTGAGGAATTTCTCGTCGGTGACGGCCTCGTTGTTCTTGGCGTCAGTGTAATCCTTCACGCCGGCCTTCTTGCCCATTTTGGTTTCACCTTTGCCGTCCTTGCCGTGGCAGGAGGCGCAATTTTTGGCCCAGACTTCCGCACCATCGGCGGCGGCGGCGTTCCAAGCGGCGACAGCGGTGAAGAGGGCCGCGACGGTCAATGCTTTGAGGAGCGAGGTGGTTTTCATGTTTTTAATGAGCTTTAGTTTTAACTTGGTGTCAACTGACATCTGCGGTTTGACGTCATCGGCTGACGGCAGCTTCAAAACCGATATTGCACGGTGCCGAATAGCATATGAGCGTCGTAATCGTTGTTGCCGCCGGAGGTTTCGTCGTTGGCGGTGAAGTAGCCGTATTTGATGCTGACGGTGGTGCGCTTGTTCAACTGCCGGCTGATGGTGGCGGTGATGCCGTGTTCCTCGGCGCTCGCACCATAGGGCTGCGTCCAGAGGTAATTATTCTCGTAGTTGTCCGCGTGATAGTAGTTGTATTGCAGCGTCAGGTCGGACACTTCATCCAGCGCGTAGCCCATGGTGGCGCTGCCGGTGAAATAGCCGTTTTCGAGGCTGGGCACGAAGTTGGTCACGCCATAGGCCCCATCCGCCCGCGTGCTGATGCCGGCATCCCAGGCGTAGCTGGCGTTCAACTGGAGGTAGAGCCGCGGCGTGGGCGTCCAATTGATGCTCTGGCTAAGGATGTGCGCGGCGAACTCGGAGGCTTCCACTTCCGGCAACGCGCTGACCTTGTGGTCCACGGTCGAGAGCTGGAAGTCGTAGCGGCTGACGAACGAGAGGTCGCTGGTGGGCCGCACGGTGAGGCGGTAATTCAAGTCATGCGTGGTGTAATCCTGTGTGGTTTTGTTCGCCCCGGAAGTCCATTCGTTCTGGCTGACCTTGTAGTAATATTGGCCGCCCATGTTGACGCGGGGCATCACGAACCAATTCGCGCCGACGGTGTATTTCTGGCCGAGCCGTTCCCAGTTGCTGTTGGAGGGAGTATTAGTAGTCAGGGCGGGGTTGATCAAGCTAGTGGTGATGGCGCTTTCCATTCGATCCTCACTCGCCTGTGACACCTCGGCTCGAGCGTAGAGTGCCAAATTCTTGATGCCGGTATAACGCGCCTCAATCGCCTCCGTCACCTCCAAAGGATCCCGGGCCGCCGTATTGAGAGTGGTATATCCGTTTGTGGAAAATAAACCCGAACTAACGCGCGTGCCCCGGTAGCTGGCCAACCCATTCACATTCTCCTTCTCAATGCGCAACGAGGGCACGATGACCAGATTGGTGAGCGGGGTGATCATCAGGTTGATGTTGGCGACATACTGGTCAATACTCGCTCCGCCCATGACATTGTAATACCCAGAGTCACTGTTTTGGAGCGTCGCCCAGCTACCCAGCGGCGCATCGTATTGGGTGCCGTAGATGCGGCTGCCGCCGATTTCTGTGGAGAGCGTCGTGAAGGAACCACCCAAGGTAAGTTTGGTGCGGTCATTGAAGCGCGTTTCGGTATACCCGTGCGCGTTGAACACATCTTCCTGCTGCTTCTGGTGCTCCGTCACATAACGTTGCGCAGTCGACTCACCCGGACGTCGGGGGATGTAGCGCGCGTTGTCGAATTCGTTCCGCGTATAGCTGCCGCCGATGGTGAAGTCCGTCTTGCCGATGTGGTGCTTCAGCTTCAGCGCGAACGTGTCGCGCCGCTCATCCACGCCAAGAAACGCCGGTACGAAATTGCGCGTCGCACCCGTCACCGGATACACCCCCGGCGTGGCGGCTACAAGCGAATCACCCCATACGGTCGAGGCCTTCTCTCCATCCCGATATTCGTTGTCGTAGCGGAAGCTGATCTGCGGCGCGTCCGGCAGCGTCAGGACCGCCTCAAACCAGATGTGCCCGCGGTCCACCGTGAGGTCGCGGTTCAATTCAAACCAACGATTCGTCCCGCCGGGGAAATACCCGCCGCTGTCGTCCGACCAAGTGCGGAACTGCTCGAAGCCCGCCTTCAAGTAGCCTTTGTTCGGGTCGGCGTATTTCAAGTCCACCCCGTAATTGTTCTCGTCGTAGATCCCGTGACCGTTCAGTTCAAACAAACCATCCTTGCCCACGGATTGCTCCCAGTGGAAGTCCTCGATACCTCCAGCGACACGGCGGCTCATTTGATGACGTGCGGAAAACGCGCCGCCATCACGACTGATGAATGGGCTACCAATGCCAAGTGTAATCCAATTATTATAGGTGGCCGAATCCGCTTCCGCCGCCGGTTTGGCGTTCTCGGCCAGCACTGGCCCGGTTGCCGCCACACCGCCAAGCACCGCCAACAGCCCAAGTTTGGTTCTGATTATGTTTTTCACAAATATCCTTCAGGGTTGAGTTGTTTATGTTTAGTAGCGGAACGCCCGGCTGACCTGCGAGCCGTGGACTTCTTCATGGCAGCCCGCGCTCCAGCACGAGCCGCGCGACAGGCGCGAGAATGAGTGGCTAGAACCACTGACGTTCAGGCTGGCGGCGCCCGCCGCCGGCACCTGCGTGAAGTGGCACTTGAGGCACAGCGACGAGTTGCGCGTGACGAGCATCTTCTCGTTCACCGAACCGTGCGGTTGATGGCACGAAGTGCAGCCTTCCTTCAACGCATCGTGCTCGAATACGAACGGCCCGAACTGCGCGGTGTGACATTTGCCGCAAATCTCGTTCTCCGACATCATCTGCGTGCCGCCGCCCATGATGGCATCGCCCTTGTGCGGGTCGTGGCAGTCGCTGCAACTCACCTTGCCCTCGAGCACCGGGTGGTGACTCGGGAGATTGAACGAGGCACGCTTGTCTTGGTGGCACGCGAAGCAGGTCTCCGCAGATTTCTTGGGATTGAGAATCGTGCCGCGCTCGCCGCCGGATTCCTTGTGCAAACTGCCCGCGCCGTGGCAAGACTCGCAGCCGATGTCTTTGGAGTTGTCGCCGGGGGCCTTGAGCCGCGCGTGCGTGGAATGTTTAAAATCGCGCACCACCGTCTCGTGACATTCGGCGCAGGATTCCGTGCC
Organism: Verrucomicrobiales bacterium; assembly: GCA_017853785.1. Classification (GTDB taxonomy): domain Bacteria; phylum Verrucomicrobiota; class Verrucomicrobiia; order Limisphaerales; family JAFMIX01; genus JAFMIX01. The sequence continues at coordinate 3,528 of JAFMIX010000061.1, read as the reverse complement.
GATGTAGGTCGCGCCGGGGATGTGCGGCGGAGCCACCAACGAACGGCTAATCGTGCCGCAGGAAATAACCACCGCCGCCACCGCCAGGCCGCTGACCGCGAGAATTTTCCCGCGATGCGCCCGGATGCCGGACCCGTGGGCTTGACCCGTTTCATGGTTTATATTTTTCAAGTTCATTTGGTCTCCGAGGTTTTGGTTTGATGCTGCCATGATTTTAAAATTGCTTTTGGCTTGCAACCACATAGAACCACCAGCGGCAATCCCACTCTCCACCCAAGTTGCCCAATCCACAACCTTTATTGCTCTCGCTGCGGGACAAGAAACGACCATCAAAATGAACTACCAATAGAACCACGAATCGCAGGAAGGCTGGACGGGGATGACGAACGACTTAACCTAAATTTTGAAACTGCTGCCGCGTGGTTTCGCCCCGTCATTCGTCGTTCCCCCGGAGCGGATTCTGCGCGACGGCGAACTCCGCCACCGGCACGCCGCGGATGAGATGCTCTTGGATGATGCGCTCCAATACTTCCGGCGTGCAGTGCCGATACCAGACACCCTCGGGATAAACTACCGCCACCGGCCCCGCCACGCACACGCGCAAGCACGCGGCTTTGGTGCGATACACGAGCGGATTGGGTTCAACGAGCTTAAGCTCCTTCAGCCGCGCCTTGAGAAATTCCCACGACCGCAAGGTCGCTTCGCGGGGCGCGCACTTAGCCTCTGCCGGATCCGTGCACAGGAAGATGTGCCGACGATATTGTTCCAAGCCGAGCTTCGCGACCATTTGTTCGAGTCCGCCGACCATAAATCAGACTACCTCCGCGCGGAACAACTCCGCGATACCCGTTGCAAATTCCGGCAGCAACTGATCTGTCAGCCGCTCCGCGCCCGCAAGAATGCCCTTCAACATCAGCCCGTACGCGCTCGCGTGATATACCTCCACGTTGTCGTAGCGCGGATCCACCATCCACAAGCGCGGCAGCCGCACCGCCTCGTAAAGCTGTTTCTTGAGCACCGTGTCCGTATGATGATCCCCCGAGCTGACCACCTCCGCCGCCAGCCAGAGTTTTCCCGTGGCGGCGGTGACGAGCGCGAGGTCGGGGCAGACGAACGTCTCGCCCGTGAGTTGCACCCGCGTGCGGGGCGGCAACAGCCGGGTGCCGGCGAAGTCCGCCACACTCGCGGCGACCCATCCGTGGAGGCGGCTGCAGATCAATTCATGCCGCGCCCCCGGAGCGGCACGCACCACGCGGTCGCCTTCCAACAATTCTTCATAAGGCAGAATCGCCATAAGCGGACGATAGGAAATGTTTTCTCCGCACGCCAGAATTTGTTCCAAGCCGCAGGAAACCCCGCGGAGGGCAGCGTTGCTGCTCTGATAATGCTTTGCATCAGACCAGAGATTAATGTTCCGCCTCCGCTTGCTCTGCCATCCGGTGATGCTATGCTCTTCGCGTGAAAACGCTGTCCGGCGACAAAAAAAATCCCGCCCCGACGACCTGGCCGCGCTGGGCCGCCACCGTGCTGTTGCTCGGCGCACTCACCGGCTGCGACCGCGGCGAAATCAAAGTCTATCGCGTTGCAAAGGAAGCCCCTACAACACCGGAGCACGACCACACCGCCCCCGACTTAGGCAAACCGCACCTCACCTGGAAAACGCCCGCCACCTGGACCGAAGTCGCGCCCGGCCAGATGCGCCTCGCTTCATTCAAGGTGAAAACGGCGGACGGCAAGCTCGCCGACATCAGCGTCATTCCCCTGCCCGGCCTCGCCGGCGGCGATGCGCCCAACGTCAACCGGTGGCGCGGCCAAGTCGGTTTGCCGGAGGCCACCCCGGAAGAGATCGAGCAAGCCGCCGAGTCCGTCACCATCGGCGGCCGGCCCGCCAAACTCCACAACCTCGCCGGCACGAACACCGCCAGCGGCGAACCCACCCGCATCCTCGCCGCCATCTCGACCCGCGGCGACACTACCTGGTTCTTCAAGATCACCGGCGACGACGCGCTCGTGGCCGCACAGAAACCGGCGATGCTGGAATTCCTCCAGTCGCTCGACTTCAACAGCACGTCGCCCGCCGCCTTGCCGCCAAACCATCCGCCCATCGGCAGCGACCCTACCACGCCCACGCCTACCACCGGCCCGATTTCGCGCGAGGGGCAACCCACCTGGCAGGTGCCGACCGGCTGGACGGAAGTTCCGGGCGGCCAGTTCCTCGTCGCCAAGTTCACCATCACCGGTGTGGACGCCGCACAGGCGGCGGTGAACGTCAGCCGCGCCGCCGGTGAAGGCGGTGGCCTCGCGGGCAACGTGAACCGCTGGCGCAAGCAGCTTGGCCTCGCGGAATTTTCCACCACCGAACTCGAGCGCGTCGTGAAGTCGCTGAAAGTTGTCGGCGGCAAGGCGGCGCTCGTGGAATTCAGCGGCACGGACTCGCGCAGCGGCCAACCCGCCGCGCTCGTCGCCGCGATCGTCACGCGGGACGGCGTGACCTGGTTTTACAAGCTCATGGGCGCCGCGTCCGCGGTCGCGGGCCAGAAGGCGGCGTTCGAGAAATTCGTTTCCGAAGTGAAATACTGACCTATGCTCCAAAAAATTTACCGTCTCTTCACCTCGCTGAAACTTACGGTAACGCTGCTCGCGCTGGGCACCATCCTGGTGTTCTGGGGCACGCTCGCCCAAGCCAGCCTTGGCCTCTACAAGGCGCAGAACGAATTCTTCCGCAGCTTCTTTGTCTACTGGCAACCGGCGGAAGGCTGGCACATCCCCATTTTTCCTGGCGGGCATCTGCTCGGCGCGTTGCTGCTCATCAACCTCTTCGCCGCGCACCTCCGCTACTATCAGCCCGGGAAAAGAAAAATCGGCATTGCCCTCATCCACCTCGGCGTCGTCCTACTCCTCGTCGGCCAATACCTCACGGACATCCTCTCCACCGAAAGCTCCATGCACATCCGCAACGGCGCGACCAAGAATTATTGCGAGGCCGACCGCGAATACGAACTCGCGATCACCGACATCACCGCCCCGAACCTCGACACCGTCGTCGCCATCCCCGCCACCCGCTTGCGCCCCGGTAAGGAACTGACACTCCCCGAGTTTCCCTTCACCGTGCGCACCGTGAAATACTTTGTGAACTCCGCCCTCACCGAATCCGCCGCGCCGATGTTCGACCCCGTGGGCGCCACCGCCGGCACCGGCACAACCCTCCGCTGGCGCGAAATTCCTCACGAGACCACCATGGACCGCCGCGACACGCCTTCCGGCCTCATCGAGTTTTTCACTCCGCAAGGCACGCTCGGCACCTGGCTCATCTCCAGCATTCTGCGCCGTCCGGAGGAACTCACCCACGCCGGGCGCACTTTCCGTCTCGAACTCCGCCTCATCCGTTCCTACAAACCGTTCAGCCTGCACCTGCTTGAATTCAAGCACGATAAATATCCCGGCACGGAAATCCCCAAGAACTTCTCCAGCCGCGTCCGCCTCGAACGCCCCGACACCGGCGAGAGCCGTGAAGTCCTTATCTATATG
>JAFMIX010000060.1 GCA_017853785.1 Verrucomicrobiales bacterium | reverse complement strand
GCCTCGACGCGAACCTCAAACCGCAGCAGGACCTCACGCTCAAGATCACGCGCAAGACCGGCGCGGTCGAGAACGTACCGGTGCGCTCTCGCATCGATACGCCCATCGAGATTGATTACTACCAGCACGGCGGGATTTTACCGTATGTTTTGCGCCAGCTGGTAGCGCAAGCATGAAGCCCAGGGTTAACAATAGTGAAGATGGAAAAGATTGAACGGCCCGGGCCGCGCGGTGTCAGAAAATCATTGAACGCACGCCCGGGAGGTTGTTTAAAGAGTCTTGATGAAATTTCGTCAGGCCGTTTCCGGTTTGGCGGTACGACATGAAAATATTTCCGCCTCAAGCCACTCTCGCGATGTTCCTCCGTTGCGCCGCTGCGTTGGGGTTGCACTTGGCCGCCGCCGGCGTCCGGGGCGAAGCCGCGTCTGGTGGCGGGCCGGTGAAATCTTGGCCAGCGGAAGCGGTGATTCAATTCGCCGGCACTTCCACGTTGCATGATTTTGGCGGGAAACTCGCCGCACAACCGTTCATTCTCGTGATTTCCAACGGAACTTGGTTCGCCACGGCTGACGTGCTGGCCGGCGAGATGAAGACCGGAAGCGACGGGCGTGACCGCAAGATGCGCGAGATGATGCGTGCGCCGGCGCATCCGCAAATCCGCGGCAGCGTCGCCCCGACTCCGCTGCCGACCACCAACCTCCTCGCCACCGTCATCAAGCTGAAAATCTGCGACACAGAGCGTGACTTGCCCGCGCGCGTCACCGGCTGGCAGGAGACGCCGGAGCGCATCCAGTTCCATGCCGACTGGGAACTGTCGCTTGAGGAATACGGTTTGAAACCACCTTCCGTGCTGGGCGTCATCCGCGTGGGTGACCGCGTCAAATTGAGCGCGGACGTCATCGCCCGCAAAGACCCGCCGAAGAGCACCGTCGCAAAGCCCAAGCCATGAACGTTTACATTCACCAGATTGAGACCTTGGTGCCGCCCCACGCGAGCACGCAGAATCATCTGGGTGAATTGTTCGCGCGCTGGGCCGGGGATGCGGCCCAGGCCCGGGTTGTCCGCCACATCTTCCGCCGCAGCGGCATCCAACGGCGTCACAGCGTGGTGCCGGATTTCACCGACCCGGCTTCCGCCCGGTTGTTCCGCCCGGATGAAACGGGCCGGGTGCAAGAACCTTCCACGCAGGCGCGCAACCGCGTCTATGGCGAATGCGCCGCGCCCCTGGCGGTCGAACTGGCGAGGCGGTTGTTGGCCGGCGCGGAAGGATTTCACGCGCGGGAAGTCACGCACGTCATCACCGTCTCCTGCACCGGCTTCGTGAATCCGGGCCCGGACTGGAGTCTCGTCACCGCGTTGGGACTGCCGCCGACGGTTGAGCGTTACCAACTTGGTTTCATGGGATGCTACGCGGCCTTGCCGGCCTTGCGCATGGCCCGGCAATTCTGCCTTGCGCGCCCGGAGGCGGTCGTGCTCATCGTCTGCCTCGAACTCTGTTCCCTCCACATGCAGTTGCGGCGCAGCACCGATTCGATTCTTGGGAACGCCTTGTTTTCCGACGGCGTCGCGGGAGTTTTGGTGAGTGCCCGTCCGCCGCTGCCCGGGCGACCTGTGCTGGCGCTGCACGGATTCATGGCCGCGCTCGCGCCCGAGGGGCGGGGGGAAATGGCATGGGAGATTGGCGACCACGGTTTCAACCTCGTGCTCTCCAGTTATGTGCCGGATGTGATCGGGGCGAACCTCGGGCGCATCGTGCCGGAACTGCTGGCGGCGGAGGGCTTGACTGCGGACGCCGTTGACCGGTGGGCGGTGCATCCGGGCGGCAAGGCCATCCTCGACAAAGTCGAGACGACGCTGGGCTTGGACGCGGCGCAACTGGCGGCGTCGCGGGCCGTATTGCGGGACTACGGCAACATGAGCAGCGCGACCATCCTCTTCGTGCTTGAGCAGATGTTGCAGGCCGCCGGGGCGGTGCCGCAGACGGTCGCTGCGATGGCGTTCGGCCCCGGGTTGACCATCGAGTGCGGACTTTTGGAAACCGTGCCCGCCCGGAGCGGCCCCGGGGCGCAGCCGCGGCCCGCGGCGGTGGCCGCATGAACTGGAGGCGCGAGACATGAATCCCATTTCATCTTCACGCCGCGAGCCGGAGTTCGGTTTTGATGCGGAGGTCCTGGTTGTGGGGGCCGGGCCGGTGGGCTTGTTGCTGGCGAATCTGCTCGGGGCGCGGGGCGTGCGGGTGTTGCTCGTGGATCAGCGGGAGACGCCCCCGGAGAGTTCGATGGCGATTGGCGTGACGCCGCCCTCGCTGGAGATCCTGCGGTCGCTGGATTTGGACCGGGTCTTTCAGGAAGCCGGAGTGCCGGTGCGCCACGCGGAAGTGCACGAGGCGCGGCGCTGTCTCGGGCGGCTCGACTTTGCGGGCATCGGTTCGGACTATCCGTTTTTTCTCTCGCTGCCGCAGGCGCAGACCATCGCGATTCTGCGCGAAAAGCTGAACCACTTTCCCACCGTGCGGCTTCAAGGCGGCGTGGCATTCACCGGTCTGACGACGGAACGGCGCGGGGTGCGGGCGCGGCTGCGAAACGCGGGCGCCGCGGCGGAGACTCAAGTCGCCGTGCAATTCGTGGTGGGCGCGGACGGGCATCGCAGCCGCGTGCGCGCCGCCGCCGGGCTGACGGTGCGCGAGCGGGATTATCCGCAGCGGTTCATCATGGGCGACTTCGCGGATGCCAGCGGTCTCGGAACGGAAGCGCGGCTATATTTCTCGGCGGAGGCTTCGGTGGAATCGTTTCCGTTGCCCGGCGGCTGGCGGCGGTGGATTGTGCAGACGGCGGCGGTGCCCGGGCCGGCGCTCGCGGCGCACCTGACCGCGCAGGTGGCCCGGCTGGCGGGCCATCCGCTGCGGCCCGAGAAGGCGCGGTTCGTCAGCGCCTTCGGGGCGAAGCGGATGGAGGTCAACCATTATTATGCCGGGCGGGTGGCACTGGCGGGCGACGCGGCTCATGTGATGAGTTCCATCGGCGGGCAGGGGATGAACACCGGCTTCGCGGACGCGGAACTGCTCGCCGCTGTGCTGGCGCGGGCGTTGCGCGAGCCGGCGATGGCGGCGGCGGGTTTCGCCGCCTACGAAAAAATCCGTCGCCGCGCATTCGTCGTCGCCGCGCGCCGCGCCGAGCGCGGGATGCGCCTGGGCACGTTGCGGGGCCGCGCGGCCTCGGGCCTGCGGCGGGTATTCATCCGCCACGTGCTTTTCGGCGTTTTGCGGCGTCGGCTCGCCCCGCACTTCGCGATGCTGACCATTCCGTATCGCAACCTCAACCATGTGCCGCCGCGTTGTCTGCCGGCCCGTTGAACCATGCCGCCCTGGTTGCACATCCGCACCGGCATCGCCACGCCGGACCAGAAACGCCGCTACAACGAAGGCCTCTTCACCCGCGTCGCGACGGAATACGACGGCGCGACGCGGGCGATGTCGCTCGGGCGCGATCAAATTTGGAAACGGCGGCTGGTGGCGGCGTTGCCGCCGCTCGCGGCCCCGCGCTGCGTGGACCTCGCGTGCGGCACCGGCGATCTCACGGCGGTATTGGCGGAGCGGTTTCCGCAGGGGCGGATTGTGGGCGTGGATCTCACTCCGGCGATGATCGCGGTGGCGCAACAACGCGGCCCCCGGGCGAACGTGGAATTTCTCCTGGGCGATATGTGCCGTACCGGTCTGCCGGACGGTTCGGCGGACGTGGTGACGGGCGGCTACGCCTTGCGCAACGCTCCCGTGCTGGAGGAGGCGCTCCGGGAAATCCGGCGGCTGCTGCGCCCCGGCGGCACGGCGGCGTTTCTGGATTTCAGCAAGCCGCCCGCGCGGTGGCGGCAGGCGGCGCAACTGCCGCTGCTCAAAGCCTGGGGCGGATTCTGGGGGCTGGTGCTGCACGGCGGCCCGGAGCACGCTTACATCGCGGAAAGTCTCCGCCAGTTCCCCGACCGGCTTGCGCTGCGCCGCGAGTTCGCGCGGCACGGCTTCCGCCTACGGGCGGCGCGCAGCTGTTTCGGGGGGATGCTGGAAATCCTGGTGTTCGAGGCGCAATGAAATTGGCCCGCAACTTTTCCCGATTTGAACTCCGCGCCGCCCCATCCCGCTCCCATCGGCCCGCACCGGTTCGTGTCCTTGGCGCTATTGTGCCTCGCGGTCTGCGTCATCGTCATGGACGGCACCATCGTGAACATCGCGCTACCCACGCTGCTGCGCGAACTCGGCGAGCACACCACCATCCGGCAACTCCAGTGGATTGTGGACGCGTATGTCCTTGTTTTCGCCGGGCTGCTCATGGCGGCGGGTAGTCTGGGCGACCGGTTCGGGCGCCAGCGCATCCTGCTCGCCGGGCTGGTGCTGTTCGCGCTGTGCTCCGCGGCGGCGGGTGGCGCGCCGGACGCCAGCACCTTGATTTTCTGGCGGGCCATGATGGGTATCGGCGCGGCCCTCATTTTCCCGGCCACGCTCGCCATCATCGTCAACCTGTTTCCCGAGCCGCGACGTCGCGATGCGGCCATCGGCGCGTGGGCGGCCATGAGCGGACTCGGCGTCGCCATCGGGCCGGCGGCGGGCGGGTTCATCTTGGAACACGCCGCGTGGGGTTGGGTGTTCCTCATTAACGTGCCGCTATGTCTGCTCGTCGCACTCGGAGTGTGTTTGTGGGTGCCCAACTCGCGTGACCCCGCCGCGCGGCGCGTGGACATCGGCGGCACCGTGCTCTCGCTACTCGCGGTCGGCGGCGTGACTTACGCGATCATCGAGGCACCGCAGGTGGGCTGGTTGCACGCGCAGACTTTGGGGCTGGCGGCGGGAGCGGCGGTGCTGTTGCTCGCGTTCATCCGTTGGGAGCGGCGGTGCGCCGCGCCGATGATCGAGCTGGCGTTGTTCCACCGCCGGACGTTTGTGGCGGGCAGTTTCGGCATCGCCACGGCGTTCTTCGGTCTTTTCGGTTTTGTGTTTCTGGTCACGCAATACTTTCAACTCGTGCGCGGCTACGGCGCTTTTGAGTCGGGATTGCGCACGCTGCCGTTCGCGCTCTTCACGGGTCTGACGGCGCCGCTCGCGCCGTTGCTGGCCCGGCGCGTCGGCAGCCGCTGGAGCATTGGCGTGGGGCTGGCGTTGATGGCGTTGTGCTGTGCGCTCACGGCGGCGAACGACGCGCAGACGGCGTATCCGCTCATCGTGCTCCAGATGTTGCCGCTCGGCATGGGCCTCGGGCTGGTCAATGCGACCGGCACTGACACCATCATGGCCGGGCTGCCCCGTGCGAAGGCCGGCATCGGTTCCGCCGTGAACGACACCGCGCGGGAACTCGGCGGTACGCTCGGCGTCGCCGCGATGGGCAGCCTCTTTGCCTCGCTGTATGCCCGCACGATCACGACCGATTTGGCCGGGTTGCCGCTGCCGGCGGCGGTGGTGAAACTCTGCGAAGGCTCGGTCATCGCCGCCGCGCGCGTTGCAGAGGAGGCGGGCCACACCCTCGGGCCGGAAGCGGAACAGGTCATCCGGGCCGCGCTCACACGCGGTTTTCTGGACGGATTCCACGCCTCCTCGTGGTTGGGCGCTGGCTGTCTCGCGCTCGGAGCCGTGGTGTGCTTTGGGGCGCTCTCCGGCAAAGCGGAAACAACTTCTGCATGAGTCGGAATCTGCGGGCGACCGCCCCGGCGCAAATATGTGCGCAATCGTTGCCGGGCGGGGCGGTTTGCTTATACTGACGCCGTGCATTCGCTCTCCCTCCAAATCGCCGCCGCCGTCATCGCCCAATCCGACCGCGAACATCCGGCAGACTCGATGTTGCGCGAGGCGCTGAAGTCCCGCCGCTTGCCCACGCCGGACCAGCAGTGGGAAATCAGCCGCGCCGTCTTCAATTACTACCGCTGGTTCGGCTGGCTCGATGCCGCGCATGCCTTGACCGGCCAGCTCAAGCACGCCGGCGAACTCGCGCAGGCGTTCAAGGAACGGCCCGAGTCGTTTTCTGATGACAAACTGGTGGAGCGCGTCGCGCCGGAATGGGTGCGTGGGCAACTGGAAGCTTCCCCGGCGTGGGTGCGGGCGATTCAAGCTGAGCCGAAACTCTGGCTGCGGGCACGTCCGGGGCAGGGCAGGGTGCTGGTGGAAAAACTCGGCGCGGCCAAGCTGGAAAAAGATTTGCTCCCCGACGCCGTGCAATACAAGGGCGAGGAGGATTTGTTCCGGCGGCCCGAATTCCACGCCGGCGAGTTCGAGATTCAGGACATCGCGTCGCAGGCGGTCGGCTGGCTCGCCGCGCCGCAGCCGGGCGAGACGTGGTGGGACGCCTGCGCCGGCGAAGGCGGCAAGACATTGCACCTCTCCGCCCTCATGGAGAACAAGGGCCTCATCTGGGCGAGCGACCGCGCCGAATGGCGGTTGAAGAATCTCAAGCGCCGCGCCGCCCGCGCGCAGGTGTTCAACTTCCGCGCCGGGCCGTGGGACGGCAGCGCGAAGCTGCCGACGAAGACCAAGTTCGACGGCATCCTCGTGGACGCCCCGTGCAGCGGCGTCGGCACGTGGGGCAAAAATCCGCACGCGCGCTGGACCACCACCGCGCAGGACGTCGCCGAGCTGGCGGCCGTGCAGCTGCAGTTGCTAAACCACGTCGCCGGCTCGCTCAAGCCCGGCGGCCGGTTGATCTACGCCGTCTGCACCCTCACGCGCGCCGAGACGACGGATGTGGTGACGGCCTTCGGCGCGGCGCACCCGGAATTGGCGCCGCTGGAATTGCCGGCAAACATCTGCGGCGAACGCGCGGGTGCGCCGACCTGCACCCTCTGGCCGCAGGATTGCGGCGGGAACGGCATGTTCATCGCCGGCTGGCGGCGGGCGGCTTAAGTTGGAGCGGAAGATGTCGTCGCTGCCGGTGGCGGAGCTGTCATCGAAGCGGCGGTTGGCTCCGGCGGAGCGGACAAGCACGCCGGCATCGGAGAAATAGTTGCGCAGCGGGATGCCCCGCGGGCGCACAAAATCGCCCGTCTCATTCACCGCCGTTTACAGCGCCCGACGAGGATGACGTTCTACGGGTCGCGACCCATAAGGGCTTTGCCGATCTCAGCGTTGCTCCCAACGGGGTAGCTGCCGACGTGTTCCTTGTATTTTGGAGGCCGATGGAGAGGTTCTCAACGTAGGCATCAAACTGGGTGGCGCGCAGGCGCGTGCGGGCGGCGGACTCACTGAACCCGGACCCACCAAATGTCGGCAACGAGGCCCAAGACCAGAACCACCAGAAAATCTGCTTTTTGTCAGGATGTTCTAGCACGGCAGATACCAACTGCGGCAAAGAAAACAGCGCCCCGGGGGCTTATTTGCGGGGCGCGGCGGCGGCGCTGGCGCGGATGACGAGTTCGGCGGGGAGGCGGCGGGGTTCGGGGCGTTCGCCGGCGAGGAGTTTCACCATGGCATCCACGGCGGCAGTGCCGAGGGTGAACTTGGGCTGGCGCACGGTGGTGAGCGGCACGCGGCAGTGTTCGCTCAAGAGGATGTTGCCGAAGCCCACGACGGAAACCTGCTCCGGCACTTTCACGCCCTGTTCGCTCAGGATCTTCATGCAGCCGACGGCGACCATGTCGTTGATGGCCTGCACGGCGGTGACGCCGGTGGTCTCGTTGATCATCTGCAAGGCGGCTTTCGCGCCGTCGTCGATGGTGCGGCCGGCTTCGAAGACGAGTTTGTCGTCCACGTCGAGGCCGTATTCGCGCAGGGCGCGGCGGTAGCCCTCGAAACGTTCCTGCGTCCAAGGCGTGGCGGCGGGGCCGGCGAAGAAGGCGATGCGTTTGTGGCCGAGCTTGATGAGGTGCTGGGTCAATGCGTAGCTGGCGAGGAGGTCGTCGGTCTCCACATTGACGAACTGCTGGCAGAACGGCGCGGTGTGGCCGAGCACTACGGTCGGGATTTTGGAGTCGAGGATTTCCTGATACACGCGGGCTTCCGGGGCCATGCGGTAGACCGGCGAAACGAACAATCCCGAAACGCGCCGGGAGAGGAGGCGGCGGATGCTGGATTCCTCGCGCTCGGTGTTGTTGAGCGTGTGCGCGAGCAGCACGTCGTAGCCGAGCGTGTGCGCGCGCTCCTCGATGGCGAGCATCACGCGGGAAAACACGGGGTTGGTCATCGCGGAGATGACCACACCGAAAAGTTTGCTCTCGCCGGTGCGCAGCGCCTGCGCGTAGCGGTCCGGCACGTAGCCCATCTGCTGGGCGAGCGCGCGCACGCGACTCTTGGTGGCGGCGGAAACATCGGCGGCGTCCCGCAACGACTTGGACACGGTCATCACGGAAACTCCGGCGCGGAGGGCGATATCTTTAAGACGAACCATAATCAATTATTTCGCGGTGGCAGCAACGGCATCAATCACAGTGCGGCCCCGCGCCAACCCAGTTTGGCGCGCAGCGTGTCAAAGAACGAATTGTCGGCCAGGTGCACCAAGCGCACGGAATGGCGGCTGCGGCGGATGGTGATGGTGTCGCCCTGGGCAAGCTCGTGGAGCGTCTGGCCGTCGCCCGAGAGCACGACGGCGGGGCGGGGGTTGATCACCTTGATGTCGATGCGCGAGGCGAAGGGCAAAATCAACGACCGGTTGGACAGCGTGTGGGCGCAGATGGGCGTCAGCTCGAATACTTCCGCCGTCGGCGCGATGATTGCACCGCCCGCCGCCAGCGAATAGGCCGTCGAGCCGGTGGGCGAACTGACGATAAGCCCATCGGCGCGGTAACGCGTGAGCGGCTGCCCGTCCACGCAGACTTCGAGTTCGACCAGTCGGGGCACGCCGCCACGGGAGACGACAAAATCATTGAGCGCGAGATGGTGGAAGGCTTTTCCTGTAGCACGCCCGGCGGCTTCGACGAGCGCCCGTGCTTCCAGCCGGAATGCGCCGGCCCAAACTTGTTTCAGCGCAGCGCCAAGTCCGGGCGCGGAAACAGTGGTGAGAAAGCCGAGGCCGCCGATGTTGATGCCGAGAATGGGCGTGCGCAAATCGGCTGTCTCGCGCGCGGCGCGGAGGATTGTGCCGTCGCCGCCGAAGACGAGGAGGAGGTCGGTTTTCCGGGCCACTGCCGCGGCGTCCGGCGCGGTCTGGCCGGCGAGTTGGGTGAAGCGGGCGGTGGCGGCATCGGTCCACACAGCGCGACCGCTACGGGTAACGAGCCTGGCGGCTTGCCGGATGAGGGCGCGAAACGCAGGCTTCTCGGGGTTCCCGATGAGGCCAATGCGCGGGAATTTGTCAGTTGACTTTTTCAATCAGCACCAGGAATTCTTTGTTGCCGGCCGGCCCGAGCAAAGGCGATTCGACGCAGCCCTGCCAACGCAACTGCGGCTGCCGGCCGACGAACGCCTCCAACTCGCGCTGCACGCGTTCATGGATGGCGGGGTCGGTGATGACGCCTGCGCCCTGATCCACCTCGGCTTTGCCGGCCTCGAACTGCGGCTTGAGCAACGCGATGATTTTACCGGAAGGCCGCACCAAAGCAATCGCAGCGGGGAGAATTTTCTGGAGCGAGATGAAGGAACAGTCGGCCACGATGAGGTCGGCGGGCGCGGGGAATTTGTCCGGCGTGAGACCGCGCGCGTTGGTTTTCTCCATGACCACGACGCGGTTGTCCCGACGCAGCTTCCAAGCGAGCTGGTTGGTGCCGACATCGACGGCGAAGACTTTGGCTGCGCCTTGTTGAAGGAGGCAATCGGTGAAGCCGCCGGTGGAAGCACCGAGGTCAATGGCCGTTTGGCCCGCGGGATTGATCTGAAAATGGGCGAGCGCGTGCTCGAGCTTGAAGCCGCCGCGGCTGACGTATTTTTCCGGGACGAGCAGGGCGATCTGGTCAGTGGGTTTGACCAGGTCACTGGGTTTACGTGCGGGATGTTCGTTGATCTTCACGGAGCCCGCCATGATGGCGCGCTTGGCCTTCTCCCGGCTTTCGCAGAGGCCGCGCTCCACGAGGGCTTGATCGATGCGGAGCGACATTCAACAAGGCTGGGTCAGGCCGTGGTCTCCCGGCCTTTGCCGCTGACGAGCCGGGCCTGGGTTTCGCGGAGGTTGGTGAGGAACTGCTTGTTGTCCGCGGTGGCCT
>JAFMIX010000059.1 GCA_017853785.1 Verrucomicrobiales bacterium | reverse complement strand
TTACCACGAGCACCGGCGAAGCACCCGGCACGAACCGGCTCGAAATCGCCGGCACGCGCGGGCGGCTGGTGTTGGATTCCGACCGGCTCACGCTAACGACCAACGCGATGGACGCGCTCGAATTCAACCGCACGGCCAGAGAGGGTTTCACCAAACCGGAAACGACGACGGAGGAAATCAACTTGGCTCCTGCCGCCGCGCCGCACGCCGCGCTGACGCAGAATTTCGTGGACGCCCTGCTCGACGGCGCGCCGCTGCTCGCACCCGGCGCGGAGGGCATCCAGTCCGTGGAACTGGCGAACGCGATGGTTTATTCCTCGTTGCTTGGCGAGACTGTGGCGTTGCCGCTGGACGGCGCAGCGTGGGAATGGCAGCTGAATGAACTGATTGCCGCGAGCCGCCGACAGTAGTTCACGATTTCCGGCGGCGCAGACCTTGGAGCGCCGTCAGTTTGAGCTTCAAGACTTCGTAGCCGAGGTCGCGTTCGTAGGCAGCTGCACGTTCCACGCGTTCCCGCGCTTCCAGGATGGTGAGGGTGGCGATGCGCTCGGCGGCTTTTCGCCCGAGCCAGGGCAGGAATAGAAAGGAGGAGGCCAAGGCGGAGGTGGCGACGAACTGGCGGCGGTTGTTTTTCTGGCTGGGTTTTTGGCTCATATGATTCAGGTGCAGGTTGGGTGGGAAAAGATTTTGGCTCGTGTTGGTGTATGACCTTTTCCGGACAGCTTCAAGCCGGAGGAATGGGTGATGCGAAAATCTGTTGTTCCATTTCCCGCACCCGCTGACTATAACTTTCGCGATGGCGTTCACCGACTTTCCCGATCACGCACAAGGCGTGGAGCTGCTGCAGCGTTCGCTGCGGCGCGGCCGGCTGGCGCACGCCTATCTTTTCACGGGCCATTCGCTCGATGAACTCGAAGCCCTCGCCCGCACGCTCGCCAAGACGTTGAACTGCCAGCAGCCAGTCAAGCGCGACGGCGTGCCGGTGGATTCGTGCGATGAATGCCTAAACTGCCGCAAAATCGCGCACGAGAATCACGCCGACGTCCATTGGGTGCGGCCCGAATCCAAGACGCGCATCATCGTCGTGGACCAGATGCGCGACTTGATGCAGCAGATTCAACTCAAGCCCACCGAGGCGGAATACAAGGTCGCGGCCATCGTCGCCGCCGACCGCATGAAGAGCGAGGCCGCGAACGCCTTCCTCAAGACGCTGGAAGAACCGCCGCCGAAATCGCTGCTGATTTTGCTGACCACCGAGCCGCAGCGGTTGCTGGAGACGATTCTTTCGCGCTGCCTGCGGTTGAATTTCAGCGGCGCGGCGGAGCGCCAGCTGGATTCCACCCGGCTGGAATGGGTGACGCAGTTCGGCGAAGTCGCCGCCACCGACACCAAGAGCCTCCTCGGCCGCTACCGGCTGCTCGATTCGCTTGTGTCGAAACTCGCCGCGATAAAGGAACAGATTGAGGCCACGCTCACCGGAAAATCGCCGCTGGAGCAATACAACGATGTCGAAAAGGATTTGCGCGAGCGCTGGGAAAAAGAACTCACTGCCGCCATCGAGGCCGAATACCGGTTGCGGCGCGGCGAACTGCTGGCCGCCCTCCAACTCTGGCTGCGCGACGTGTGGCTGCGCACGCTGACTTCCGGCGAGGAATTGCTGCATCTGCCGCAGCTCGCCAGCACGGCGGCGGTGGCGCGTCGCCTTTCCCCAAAGCAGGCGATGGACAATCTCCGCGTGCTCGAGCAGACGCAACGCCTGCTCCACACGAACGTCCAGGAAGCCCTCACCCTCGAAGTCGGCTTGCTCAAGCTCCACCTCTGACCGCGCATGAAGCCCGGAAAAATCTCCGCGCCGCCCGAAAACCGGGTGGCGGGTTGGTTCGCCGCATTTGCGGGCGCATTTTTTGGGCTCGCCCTGTTGAAATTTGGCAACCCGGCCGTGCTGGAAACCCTCGTGGAGCGACCGACCAACGGCTGGGAGTGGCTGTTCAACGCGTGGCCGGTGGTCGTCGGATTCTGGTTGCTGGGTGGCTTGGTGGTCATGGGCCTGTTCATCGCCCGCTGGAAAACTGCCGCCCCGCGCTGGCTGATGTTGCTTCCGTTGGTCTGGCTGATCTGGCAGTTCGTCGCCGCCACGCGCACCGTGGACGCCACCCTGACCCGCGCGACGCTGAAGCATTTCACGGCTTGCGCGGTCTGCTTTTACCTCGGCCTGTTCGCGCTCGCACCCAACCGCCGCCCGCCCTCGTTCTTTGTCGGCCTGCTTGCCGGGCTCGTGGTAGTGATTTTGGTCGGCTGGCAGCAGCACTTTGGCGGACTGGAGGCGACACGCGAGTATTTTTTCAGGGAAATCTACCCGCAACTGCAGACCGTTTCGCCTGAATACCTCAAAAAAATGTCGAGCACCCGGATTTTTTCAACGCTCTTCTACCCGAACGCGCTGGCGGGTGCGCTGCTGCTCTTGTTGCCGGTGGCGTTGACGCTGATTTGGCAACGCTTCACGGGTCTGACCGTGGCGGCACGCAGTCTTTTGGCCGGGTTGGTCGGGATTGGAGCGCTGGGTTGTTTATTCTGGTGCGGCTCGAAAGGCGGCTGGCTGATTCTGCTGGCGCTGGGTTTGGTGGCGTTGTTGCAGTTGGATCTGGGCTGGAAATCGAAGCTCCTGTTGGTGACCGCCGTGCTGACGGTTGGATTGGCAGGGTTTGCGTTGCGTTATGCCGGATACTTCAAGAAGGGTGCAACGAGCGCCGCGGCACGCGGGGATTATTGGGCGGCGGCAGGCCGGATAGCGGCGGCAAACCCGCTCTTCGGCACCGGACCAGGTACGTTTGGGATTCCTTACAAGCAAATCAAAAGACCGGAATCCGAAATGGCGCGGCTCGGCCACAACGATTACCTCCAGCAGGCCTCCGATTCAGGCGTGATCGGGGCGCTGGCATATGCGGCATTCATCGGCGGGGCGCTTTGGCTGGCTTGGCGGCGGCTCGCCCCGAACCGAGATTGGCTACCATTCGCCGTTTGGCTGGGGTTGCTGGGCTGGAGTTTGCAGGGTTTGATGGAGTTCGGCCTGTATATCCCGGCGCTGGCTTGGACGGCTTTTGCCCTGTTTGGCTGGCTGCTGGGATGCGGAAATGAGTTCGACACTCCACCTGAAAACCGCTAGTTTTGCTCCTTTAAATGAAAATCCTGTTCCTCAATGGCCCAAACCTCAATCTGCTCGGCACGCGCGAGCCGGAGATTTATGGCCGGACGACTTTGGCGGACATCGAAGTGAAGGTCCGCGAGCGGGCGACAAAACTGGGCGCGGAAATCGGCTTCCGCCAGACGAATCTGGAGGGCGAACTGGTCGCCTGGATTCAGGAATCCAAGGGGAAATTCGATGTGATCGTCCTCAACGCCGCCGCCTATACCCACACCAGTGTCGCGCTCCGAGACGCCATCTCGGCAGTCGGTGTGCCGACCATTGAGATCCACCTTTCCAACGTCCATGCCCGGGAGGAATTCCGCCACAAGTCCCTCATTGCCCCCGTTTGCCGGGGTCAGATTTGCGGATTCGGGGCTAATTCCTACATTTTAGCACTAGAGGCGGCTGTTACCGTTAACGGCTGACCTCCGGCTGGGAAAATCTTCGTTTTAAGCCTTATTTTTGGAGTGTTTTTGTCGCCGAAATAATAGCTTGACGCATTTTTTTATGGGTTTATTCTCGACCGCAATCGAGATAATGCGATGAGTAGAGTCGAATCCGTCTGCTGCTTTTTTGCTTAATCAACGGCAGTTAAGCATACCGCCAACAAACACTCAAAATTTAACCGGGAGCAACCACTGTGGACCTAAAAGACATAAAAGCCATCATCGATTTGATGAAGAAAAACTCCGTTTCGGAGTTCGAACTGGAAAAACAGGATTTCAAAATCCGCCTCAAACGCGGCATGGGCGGCGGCAACGGCGGCGCGGTGCAATACGAGGAAGCCCCGGTTCTGACCTACACCCCCGCTCCGGCAGTAATTGCCGCCCCCGCCTCACCAACCCCCTCTGGCATACCTGCCCCGGCGACCGCTTCAAACGAATTAGATGTGAAATCCCCGATGATCGGCACATTTTACCGTTCCCCCTCGCCGGAATCCGCCGCCTACGTCGAGGTCGGCGCGGAAGTCGGGCCGGACACCGTCGTCTGCATCATCGAAGCGATGAAAGTCATGAACGAAATCAAAGCCGAAGTCCGTGGCGTGATCACCCAAGTCCTGATGGAAAACGGCAAACCCGTAGAATTCGGTCAACCGCTCTTCAAGGTCCGTCCGACTTGAGGCTTTAACCCCGGCGCGCCTCCGGCGTCCGGTTGCGCAGCCTTACACACCCATGTTCGAAAAAATTCTCGTAGCCAACCGCGGCGAAATTGCCGTGCGTATCATTCGCGCCTGCAAGGAGCTCAACATCCGCACTGTCGCCGTCTATTCCGAGGTGGATGCCAATTCCATGCACGTCCAGATGGCCGACGAAGCCATCTGCATCGGTAAAGCTGCCGCCAGCGAAAGCTACCTCCGCATCGACCGCATCATCAGCGCCGCAGAGATCGCCGATGTGGACGCCATCCATCCCGGTTACGGCTTCCTCTCCGAAAACGCCCACTTCGCCGAAGTTTGCGAAAGCTGCAACATCCGCTTCATCGGCCCAAGCGCCCGAGCCATGAGCGCCCTTGAGGACAAAGCCGTCAGCCGCGCCCTCGCCAAAAAAGCCGGCGTCCCCATCCCGCCCGGCTCCGAAGGCATTGTTGAGAACGAAAAAGACGCCCTCGCCATCGCCAAACGCATCGGCTACCCCGTCATGATCAAAGCCGTCGCCGGCGGCGGCGGACGCGGGATGCGCATCGCCCACAACGACATCTCCCTCGTCAAAGGCTTTCACACCGCGCGCACCGAAGCCGAGAAATGCTTCGGCAACTCCGGCGTTTACATCGAGAAATTCATCGAGAACCCCCACCACATCGAGTTCCAGATTCTCGGCGACGGCAAGGGCAATATCATCCACCTCGGCGAACGCGACTGCTCCATCCAGCGCCGCAACCAGAAGCTCATCGAGGAAACCCCCTCCCCGCTCATCGCCAACAAATACCCCAAGCTCCGCGAGAAGATGGGCAAGGCCGCCATCCGCATCGCCGAACTTGCCAACTACACCAACGCCGGCACCGTGGAATTCATCGTGGACGACGCCGGCAATTACTACTTCCTCGAAGTTAACAAGCGCATCCAGGTCGAGCACCCCATCACCGAAGAAGTCACCGGCGTGGACCTCGTCCGCTACCAGATTGAGATCGCCATGGGCGAACCTCTTCGTCACCGCCAGGGCGACATCAAATTCACCGGCCACGCCATCGAATGCCGCGTCAACGCCGAGAATCCCTTTGACGACTTCCGCCCCAGCCCCGGTCGGATCGAGATGTATTACCAGCCCGGCGGGCACGGCGTGCGCGTGGACACCCACGCCTATGCCGGCTACACCGTGCCTCCCACCTACGACTCCATGATCGGCAAGCTCGTCACCTACGGCAAAGACCGCCGCGAAGCCCTCGACCGCATGAGCCGCGCCCTGAACGAATACATGCTCACCGGCGTCAAGACCACCATGTCCTTCCAGCAGGCCATCCTGCAAGACCCCAACTTCCGCCGCGGCGTCTACTCCACCAACTTCGTCGAACAACTCCTCAGCGGCGCCCGCCGCGAGTTTATCGAAGAAAAAGCCTGACGCGGAATTGCATTGAGCTTTGCGGGCGGTGCGGCTTTGCTTGAGCCGTCATGCCGCTCATCGTCACTGCCGGCCAACTCGTTCATCGCTCTGAGCTTTATCAACAGCTCGCTCAGTTGACGGCCGCCGGCATCGGCCTTATCCGCGCCCTCGACCAACTCCAGCGCAATCCGCCCGCCCGCTCCTACCGCGAACCGATCCGCCGCATCCTCGCGGGAATCGCGGCGGGCCGCACCTTCACGCAGGCCGCCGCCAACACCGGCGGCTGGCTGCCGGACTTCGACCTCGCCCTGCTCCAAGCCGGCGAAACCAGCGGCAAGCTGGACACTTGTTTCCGCAGCCTCGCCGATTACTACGCCGAACGCGCCCGCATGGCCAAGCAGTTGATCTCGCAACTCCTCTACCCCGTCGGGCTGGTGCATTTCGCGGTGTTCGTATTCATGATCGTGCTGCCCTTCGCCAAGGCCGGAATGAATTTCGACGGCACGCTCGTGTGGCTGTTCGTCAAAGCCGGGCTCGCGCTCGCGCCGCTCTACGGCGTCACCGCGCTGCTGATTTACGCCCTGCAAAGCCGGCACGGGGAAACCTGGCGCGCGACCATCGAAACCTCGCTCCGCTACACCCCGTTGCTCGGCACGGCGCGGCATTACCTCGCCCTCGCCCGGCTCACCACCGCGCTCGAAGCCCTCATCAGCGCTGGCGTGAACATCATCGAAGCCTGGACGCTCGCCGCGAATGCCAGCGGTTCGCCCGCGCTGCGCCGCATCGTGACCGGTTGGCAACCGCAATTCGCCGCCCGCCGCACGCCCGCCGAAATCCTCCGCGACACCCCGCATTTCCCCGACGCCTTCACGAACCTTTACACCACCGGCGAAGTCAGCGGCCGACTGGACGAGGCGCTCGGCTCATTACGCCGCTATTACAGCGAGGAAGGCGCGCGCAAGCTGCAAACCCTCGCCCATCTCACGCCTAAGGTCATCTATTTCATCGTCCTGCTCGCCATCGCGTGGTTCGTGATTCAATTCTATCTCGGCTACTACAACGAACTGAACAAAATCATGGACGGCATTTGACAACAAAGTAACCAAGGAACAAAACCGGCCCGCCCATTTGTTTCTTGGTTCCTTTGTTGTTCAAATCCACCGCGTCGTCTAATTTCCCCGCATGACGTTGGCCGAACTCCTCTCGAACGAAGACCTGCGCCGCCGCGAATTTCCCGTGACGCAGCACCGCATCTTTCTCGGCCACGCCGGCGTCTGCCCCCTGCCCCAGCGCGTCGTCAGCGCCATCGCCGACTACACCGCTACCGCCGCCACCGGCGACCAGGAAATCGCCGCGCTGGAAAAAACCCTGCATACCAGCCGCGAACTCACCGCCAAGCTCATCAACTGCCAGCCAGACGAAGTCGCGCTCGTCGGCCCGACCTCGCTCGCCTTGAGCTACGTTGCCGCCGGCCTCACCTTCCGCCGCGGCGACAACATCCTCGTCTACCACGACGACTATCCCTCCAACGTCTATCCCTGGATGGCGCTCGCCGAAAAAGGCATCGAAGTGCGCCTGCTCAACATCCGCACGCTCGGCGTCATCCGCCCCCGCGATGTCCTCGGGCAAGTGGACGAACAGACCCGCCTCGTCGCGCTCGCGTCGTGTCATTTCATCAGCGGCTACCGCATTGACCACAACGCCATCGGCGCGGAACTGCGGAAGCGGCGAATCCTTTTCTGCCTCGACGCCATCCAGACCCTCGGTGCATTTCCCACCACGGTCGAGAATGTGGATATGCTCGCCGCCGACGCGCACAAATGGCTGTTGGGCCCGTGCGGCGCGGGCGTGCTCTACGTCCGCAAGGCCGTGCAGGACTACATCAAGCCCGTCGTCCACGGCTGGCACAACGTCCGTTGCCCCGACTTTGTCGCGCAGGAAAGTATCACCTTCCGCAGCGGCGCGAAACGCTACGAAGCCGGCACGCACAACCTCCTCGGCCTCGTGGGCCTGAACGCCGCGCTGGAATTGCTCCAGGAAATCGGCGTGGAAAACATCGCCCGTGAACTGCTGCGCAAGCGCGCCCTGCTCGTGCCCGCGTTGCAGGCCAAAGGTTACACCGTGTTGAACGCCGACATCGCGCCGGAAAATGCCAGCGGCATCGTCACCTGCTTCAAGCCAGACACCGACCTGCCCGCGCTACTTGAGAAACTTGTTGCCGCGAAGATCGCCACGCACCTGCGCGCCGACCGCAAAGGCCAGAAATACATCCGCCTCTCGCCGCACTGCTACAACACAGATGCGGAGCTGGAGCGGGTCTTAGAAATCTTGTGAAGGCAGGGACGGCTCGGCGATCCGTCCCTACCTTGCAATCCACCCGCCGCCGATCACGAGGTCATCCTGATAAAACACCGCCGCCTGACCCGGCGTGATGGCGCGGGCAGGCGCATGGAGCTTCACTTTCACGCGATTGCCATCGAGCGGCATGACAGTCGCAGGCGCACCGGGATGGTTGTAGCGGATCTTCGCCGTGACTGCGATGGGTGCAGTCAGTTTGTCAAAGGGATGCCAATTGCAGCGGTCAGCGATGAACTCATCGCGGTCAAGCGCGGAGTCGTCGCCGACGACGACGCGGTTGTTCTCCGCGTCCAACTCCACGACATACACCGGCTTCGGCGTCGTGATGCCAAGGCCCTTGCGTTGGCCGATGGTGTAGAACTCGATGCCGTCGTGGTGGCCGAGAACGTGCCCGCGCACGTCCACAATCTCGCCGCGATGCTTCTGTGCAAGGCCGGCCTGCTGGAGGAAGCCGCCGTAGTTGTTGTCCGGCACGAAGCAGATTTCCATGCTCTCCTCCTTGTCGGCGGTCTTGAGGTTGCAATGGCGCGCCACTTCGCGGGTGTCACTCTTGGTCTTTTCGCCGAGCGGAAAGATGGCGCGGGCGAGCTGGTCCTGCCGCAGCGAAAAGAGGAAATAGCTCTGGTCTTTCCGCAAATCCTTGCCGCGCTTGAGCAGGTAGCGTGATCCGTCCGCGCTCTTTTCCACCCGCGCGAAATGGCCGGTGGCGATCAGCTGGGCGCCGAGTTGGTCGGCGCGGTCGATGAGCCGGCCGAACTTGAGGTTCTGGTTGCACATCACGCACGGGTTCGGCGTGCGGCCGGCCTTGTATTCATCGGCGAAGTATTGGATGACGTGCTTCTGGAATTCCGCCGACTCGTCGATGAGGTAATACGGGATGCCGAGCTGGTGGCAGACGGCGCGGGCGTCGGTGACGGCTTGAGGGCCGCAGCATTTGTCCTCGGCACGATTTACACAGTCCTGCGGCCAGAGCTTGAGCGTGATGCCGATGACATCGTAGCCCTGCTCCAGCAACAGCGCGGCCGTAGCGGAGGAATCCACTCCGCCGCTCATGCCGCAGATGATGCGCGTTTTGACTGAATCGGTCACAGCGGGTCAGTGTAACCGGAAATCCGGCGGCGGCAAGGTCGCACCACAGCCGAGTTGCCCATTTCGCTCACGCGGGGTCGCTGCCATTGGGCAGGTCGTTGAGCGCTTCGGAAGATTTGTTGCGCGAGGCTTCCACCTTGATGTAGTGCAGCACCACCGGAGCGAGAATCATCCCGGAGATGCCCATGAGCCGTTCGCCGAGGACGATGGCGATCAGCGTGAGCCACATGGGATTCTTGATGCGGTCGCCGATGATCTTGCTGTTCAGGAAATATTCCAGCTTGTGGATGACCACGAGGAAAATGAGCGCCAACAACGCCATGCGCGGACCTTCCTCCGGAAGCGCGAACGCCACGCCGACGATGAGGGTGTTGCTGATGATGTTGCCGATGATGGGCAGGAGGCCGCATAAAAAAGTGGCCACGATCAGCACCGTCGCATAGGCAAAGCCGTTCCAGATCAGGAACACGCTGGTCAGGGCGGTGTTGATGATGGAGATGATGATCTGCGCTCCGATGACGCGGGCGAAGCTGCGGTAAAACGTCAATCCCCGCAGGCTCAACTCCCGCACCACCACCGCATAAAGGCTGTCCCGCGCCGTCTGCGGGTCATGCTCCGCGCCCCAACGTGCGTTAAGAAAGAGGCTGACCGCCGCGACGAGGCCGATGAGCAGTTGCGCGAAATCCATGACCGCGTTCCGCAGGTGGCGACCCAGTTCCGCGATGCCCTCTTTGGCCTCGCTCATCGCCATCGCCTTCAGGCTCGCGAAATCCGTGAATGGCAGTTCCACGCCTTTTTTTTCGGCGTAGCCGACAATGGCGGGAATGGTTTTTTCCGCGATTTCCGGCAGGGTCACATAAGCCACACGGGAAAAATACACCATCACGAAGCCCATGGCCGTGACGGTGACGAGGTAAATGGCCACGCCCAGATATTTACTCCGGCCGA
>JAFMIX010000003.1 GCA_017853785.1 Verrucomicrobiales bacterium | reverse complement strand
GCTTGCGGCGGCGGAACAGCAGCAATGAAGCCGCACCCAATCCAGCCAGCACCATTGTGGAGGGCTCGGGAACCGGGACAACATTCAGGACAAATCCCGAGAACTGGGTTGAACTGGCAGTGCTGGTAAACAAATTGAACAGCGGAGCAAGCGGATCAGCAGGAGTCGGAGAGATTATCGTGCTCGACCCCCAAAACGCACCAGGCGTGATTTGAGCTTGAGCGAGCGTCAACCCAGTCGACCAACCAAACGCCTGAAGCGCCCCAACCGGGCTAAGCGCCGGATAACCCGCAACTAAAGTAATCGTTCCGCCTGAAATCAGTCCGGCTGTCGATCCATTAAAAAATACTTGAGAAGCGTTAGTCATGGAACTGGCGTTAGGGCCATAAAAAACCTGAAACTGGTAATTGCTAGCTCCAGCCATGCTACCCACAGTCCCGCCCGGATTCGCCAAAGCATTTGTGGTAATCCGTTGGGCAGATACGTTCGCGTTTTGGAAGCTAAATTGCCCTTGCCCGAAACTATTTAGGGCTATTGAAATTCCGATTAATGCAACGATTGTAGTTTTCATTTGATTTTAATTTAAGGTTGTATGCAATAACTGTGATTATTGGGGATTGAATACTCTGGTCCAATTTCTAGAGGCTCCGGCATTGAAAAGGAAGAAACCTTCACCGACGGCAGGCTGCACAGTAACTGGATCGCCAGTAACCGGGTCAACCCAGCCACCCGCATCCCACAGCGATTGTTGAAATGTTCCAGATGCATATCTGTAGAACGTATCGCCGTCGACGCCAGGGTAATTAGTTCCAGCCAACTGGTATGACTCCGGTGTAGCAGAGGCAACTAATGAGAATCCAGAATTCAAAACGGTTGTGTTTGTGCCTGTCGACACGCTGCCGACCAAAGTCACCGTCTTGTCGGTGGCACTTGGACTGAAGTAAAAGAACCCTTGACCCGGGCTCAAAGTCATCGGGGTTGGGTCTCCTGAAACGGGATCAACCCAGGCACCAGCATCCGCGAGGGCCTGCTGAAAAGTCCCACCAACATATTTGTAAACAGTGTCACCATCCGTAGGTGAAGTAAAAATCGAGTTTAAAGTATTACTACCACTGGAGTTCAACTGATTTGCAATCAGGTTGAAGCCGGGTTTAACCGTCAAGTTGATATACCCGACAATGTTCTGTGAATAGGGCTGTGCCAGAGAGGTGGCAACACTGACCGCGAATATCGCCGCCGCGGCGAGGAGTTTGTGTGTTCTCATGTTGTGTTTGTGTTTATTGTTTACCGTGTGTGACCCGAATATTGCAGAGCGTGCACAAGGTGTCAAATTTTTTTACTTTTTTTGAACACTCTAAGCCGACCCAGAAGGAGAACCACGAATGGACACGAATTAACTCTAATCAAGAAACCATTCCAATAAGGGCTTCATCAATTAAACAGGCTCAAACCTTCGACTTCATGCACGTCTCACCTGTGTTACACGCTGTGTGGCAGGCTAAACCGATGTTATGAGAAGGCGAGTAATGATCTGACTCCGTTCGCATTCATGTGAATTCGTGTCCATTCGTGGTTTTCTAGACCACAGGGAGCAACTTGTATTTGGCGGTGGTGTTGATTCAGGAGCGCGGTTATATTTCTGACATGAAACGAGTGTTGATGATGCCATTGGTCCTGGCGGGTGGATATCTCCTGCTCCCGCCGGCGCAGGCAACGCTTCCGGGCGAAAACCCATTTAAAAGCATCGTCACCCGCAATTCCTTCGGTCTGATTCCCCCGCCGCCGCCCGCGCCCGTAGTTGACCCCACACCACCGCCCTCGAACATCAAGCTCACGGGCATAACCACCATTCTGGGTATCAAGAACGCCCTCCTGATGGTGCAAGAGCCCGGGCCGAGCGGAAAGAGCCAGTCCTATATCCTCACCGAAGGCCAACGCGAAGGGCAGATCGAAGTCTTGGCGATTGACAGCATCGCCGGCACGGTCAAGGTGAGCAATGCTGGCAACGTCGCGACCCTGACGTTTGACAAGGATGGCCTGAAAGCCCCAGCCGCACCAGCAGCAGTCCCGGGGTCACCTGGGATACCGGGCGGGCATGGGGGAATTCCCATTCCTGGCAGACCGCCGATTCCGGGAGCTGCCGGCGTGACCACCATCGGCTCTGGCACGACCACCGCACCAGGAACGACTCCGACGGCATTCACCCCTGGCATTGCCCAACCTAGTTCCAGCGGCGGGCTGCGCTCCATCCCTTCACGCTCGCTACGGTTGCCGCAAAGTTCCGCCCAACTGAATGCACCTGCTGCCGAGTCCCCGGAAGTTCAAATCATCAATCAGGCAATCATGATGGAGGCGCACCGTAACACACCCGGGATGCCTCCGATGCCGCCCACTTTCTTGACGCCAACGCCACCGACCCCGGGTGGCGAGTGATACGAAATCACTGAGTGAATTTGCATCACGCCAAAGCGCGGCCTTTACAGCGATTTTCGGATTTCGGCAGCAGGAATTTTTTCAGTGCGGGATAATTCACCTGCTGGAGCGCTGAACGAGCACACTCCGCTGCCGGAATATTTCCATTTCGAAATTTGGGTCAAAATATCCGACGCGGCCAAACTGCAGACGACTATTTTTTAGGCGGCATCGTCGGAGCCGGGCGTTTTCCACCAAAACCAAACCCCGGGGCAGCTTGGAATGTATGCAAGCCCTTAGGAAACTCCGGGGACTCCATCCAGTCCGCGAACAAATGCAATTCCAGCGCGGTGCAGCCGCTGGTGGACTTGCGAGTGAAGTGGAGTTCATGCGCATCGGTCTGCGTGACCGTTGTCACAGTATTGCCCAGTTTTGGAGTCAATGCCCGCAACCACATCAAACCCGCTGAATTGGCGGGCAATTGCGCCTTCCGGAACATCACCCGGAACAATTGGGTGATTTGTAACCAGCTTTCCATGCGAGCACCGGTCAACTCCCAGTCGTATAACACCAGACGCGGCGCACCGACGACCTGTTGGAGCAGTTCCGCCGGCAAGGTGGCGTTGGTGCGCGAGTCGGACAAATTGAATAATCCGCCATAAACGTAGTCGCGCTGACCCGATGAAGTGCTTCGCACAAACGGGCTCATGAACGGAACATTCTTCCACTCGACTCCCCCGACGCCGGGCAGAGGCTCAAAACTTCCCATCCGATTGGTCGCGGCCCAAGCATTACCCTCCCCCTGCAATCGCGCAGAAAGCGCCTGCACCTGAGCCGAGCCGCCCGGCATTAGCCCCGCGAAGTAGGTCTGAAACGGCACCCCCGCCTGCGCCCAGAGAAACATCTGCTCCGGAGCCGCGCCCAGTTGCGTCCACTTCCAGAAGCCCGTATCCGTCACCACCGGCCCCAGCCCGCGTGCTGCCGCGAAGCCGATCAACGGCTCGCGGATCAGATTCGTCGGGATGCGCCACGCCTCCAACTTCAAGTCCAGCGGCCGGGCGAAATCCAGCGTACCGCGCGTCAACACATTCTCCCCGTCGCCCACTACCGTGAACACCGTCCGCGGCCAGCCCGCCGGCAACTCCAATTTCCAACCCAGCACCCGCGCCACCGCCGGCAGATCCATATCCGCCTCCAGCCAAAAATTCGTCGCCCCCCGCGCCGCTGGCGCACCGCTCTTGGCGATGCGTTCCCGCCATTCCGCAAGCAACGGATTCGCGCCGGGCGACTGACCGAGGAGCGTCCATTCGCCGACGCGGGCCAACTCGATCCCCTTGGGCAACGCGGTGCGGTTCGATTCCCACAACCGCGCCCGCTCCGCGTTCAAGCGGATGGCGAACACCGCCGCGCCCGGTTGATTCGGCTCGTGCCGCACCTCGGCATAAAATTCCTCGCACAAGACATCCTCAAGCAATGCTCGCAGCCGCGCATCCGCCTTGCTGGTGGCATTCGTCGCCCCGGCGAGCTTGTCCAGCAACTGCTTTTGCATCGCCACGCTCTCCGGCAGATTCCATAGCGTCTGAAATCGCCGAGCTTCCGGCGACGCGTTGATCTGTCGGCTGCCCAGCCAATGCAACCGCGAGGTCGTTGTGGCCGCCGCCGGCGCCGCCAGGCCATCACCCGCGCCGGCCCAAACGCCGAACGCCGCCATCAAAATAAATGCCTTACGTCCAAGATTCATGATGCGCCGTATGTGCCAGAAAAACGCCGCCGCCGCAAACGGAATCAATGCACGCCGGCGTGCTCAACATAACGCCCGCGGCGAAGATCAAGATCCCAACCAACCGTTACTCGCCGCCCGCAAAAGCCGCGAACCACTCCTCCGGCTTCGCCTTGAACTCCACCGCTTGCCCGCGCCAGACCAACCGCACCGCCGCTGCATGCAGCGCGTGATGCTCCAGAATCAGCCGCGCCCGCTGCTCCGCCGTGAGCCGGCCTTCCACGAGCGCGAGATACAAATCCTCGTCCCCGCCGTAAATCTTGTCGCCGACCAGCGGATGCCCCAGGTGTGCGAGGTGGATGCGGATCTGGTGCTTGCGCCCCGACTGCGGCAGCACACGCAACAACGAAAACCTTCCTTCCGCCCGCTCGAACCGCCGCTGCACGAAAAACTCCGTCACCGCCGCCGCGCCGTCCGCGCGCACACAATCCTTGATCACCACGCGACTGCGCTCGTCCTTGCCCAGCGGCCCGTCAATCCTCCCCTGCTCCGCCGCGACGTGACCGTGGACGATGGCAAAGTATTCCTTTTCCGCCGTGCGGCTTTCCAGAATTTTCCCCAACTCGCCCGCCGTCGCGGCATTCTTCGCCACCAGCACCACGCCGCCGGTTTCGCGGTCGAGGCGATTCACCAGATGCGCCGTCGTCGCCGCGCCGACGTGCAACCGCACGCGGCTGATGAGGCTCGAATACTCGTCGCCCTTCGTCGGATGGCAGACGAGGCCTGCCGGTTTGTTCAGCACCAGCAGGTCGGCGTCCTCGTGGATGATGTCAAAAAGTTTTTCCATTTCCGCCACTTGTCATGGCGGACGAGAGGCGTATCATTGCCGGCGGTGAAAGGAAAGATTGCATTGCCGCTCGCGCTGCTGGCGGTGTTCGCGCTGTCGCGGATGCCCGGCGCGTTACCGCAGAATTTCAGCGCCGCGTACGCCCTGGCTTTCTGCGCCGGCGTCTATTTTTCCGGCCGCGCCGCGTGGTGGCTACCACTCGGTGTGCTGCTGGTCACGGACATCGGCCTCAACCTCTACTACTGGCTCGCTCTCGACATCAACGTCTGGGAAACCTCCGTGTTGAAATATCAACTCTGCAACTACGCCGCCTTCCTCGTTATCATCCTGCTCGGTCGCCGGTTCAAGCCGCAATCCAGCTTCGCTGCGCTGCTCGGCGGCGGCGTGCTCGGCGCGTTGTTGTTCTACCTCATCACCAACACCGCCTCGTGGCTCTTCAATCCTTTCGGCAACCCCGAATACACCAAGACCCTCGCCGGCTGGTTCATCGCCCTCACCAAAGGCACGGGCGGCTGGCCGCAGACGTGGGAATTCTTCCGCAACACCCTCCTCAGCGGCGGCCTCTTCACCGCGCTGTTCACCGCCGCGATGAAAATCGCCGCCGCCGCCGAATCCCCCGCCGATAAAAAAGCCGGGGCGCGCGACGAAGAAACCGCCGAAGGCGAACCTGAAGAGGTTGCCAGTTGAACGTTGCAGGCTTCAAGTTCCCAGAACTGTCCGCACCGGACAAACCTGCAATCTTTAGCCTGCCACTTTCCACATGAAGCTCGGCATCATCTCCGACACGCACGACTTCCTCGACCCCCGCGTCGCCAAACTCTTCGCCGGCGTGGACCACATCCTCCACGGCGGCGACGTCGGGATGCCGATGATTCTGATGGAACTGGAGGCCATCGCGCCCGTCACGGCCTGCCTTGGCAACACCGATTTCGGCATGACCTATCGTCTCACGGAAATCCTCACGCTGGCGCACCGCAAGTTCCTCCTCCACCACATTGTCAACCCGCTCGCGCCCGACGAGAAGCTCCAAGCCCTACTCGCCAAACACCGGCCCGATGTCGTCATCTTCGGCCACACGCACAAGCCATACAATCAAGTCATCAACGGCACGCTCTTCCTGAACCCCGGTTACGCCGGCAAGCCCAAATCCGGCACGGAACGCAGCGTCGCCCTGCTCCACTGCGACGAAAACGAGATCCGCGCCGAACACCTGCCCCTGAGAGCCATTCCGGGGACAGGTTGAACCCGGCGCAAGTTTCCACCCCCGGTTTGGTTTTGATTGCCTCGCTCATAAATTTCCCCGGTTACGCAGTGCTGCCGCACGGCCGAAATTTGGGCCGCCCGGCAGGTCAGCCCCACCCTCTGTGTTCCATCCGTGAAAATCCGCAGCTGGAAAATCAGTTCAGCACCATCCCGCGCCGGATGAAAGTCGGCTGATCGAGGTCTTCTCCGTTTCGCACCGTCGGCTCGCTCTTGTCGAAGCGCCCTTTGGAAACGATCTCCAGCGGCAACTGCTCCTGCGTCATCTTCGGTCCGCTTTTGCGCGTGCGCCCGCCGCCGGTCATCCGTCGCGCGGCCAGTTGCTCGATTTTTTCCGGCGACAATGCCGGCGGCGGCGGCACGAACCGCGAGGGCGGCCGCACCGGCTCCGCGGCGTGGAGGAATTGCGTGTCCAATTCCCCGACCGGGGCAACGGGCTTGGCGACTTCCCCGCGCGCCACAATCATCGTCACCGCGAGGCGGTCCTTGAAAGTCTCGTCGATCGCCGCACCCATCAGCACCTGCGCGCCTTCGCACTGGCGGTTGAGCTGTTCCATCACGCGATTCACTTCCGCCAGCGAAAGTCCCGGCCCGCCCACGATGCTCACCAACGCCGCCGGCGCCGCGCCGAGCGCGCGCCCGCCATCGAGCAGCGGATGCGCCACCAATTGCTCCACCACTTCCCGGCCACGGTTCGGTCCGGCGGCCTCGGCGGTAGCGAAGACATTCTCCGCCTTGCCGCTGCGGATCAGCTCGCGCAGATCGTCAAAATGGATCGGGATTAGCCCGGGGCAATGCAGCAACCGCCACACCCCGGCCAGACCGGCGGTGAGCAGTTCGTTGGAAATCTTGAACGTGTCGAGCAGGCTGGTGTTCTCGTCGATCAGCCGCACGATTTTTTCGTTCGGCAGCGCGATCACGCCATCCGCCTCGGCCCGCAACCGCACCAAGCCCTGTTCCGCCTGCCGCGCCCGTCGGCTCGCCTCGCACGCGAACGGCGTCGTCACAAAACCCAACGTCAACGCGCCTGTCGCCTTCGCCAACCGCGCCACCGCCGGCGCGAACGCGCTGCCGGTCTTGCCGCCCAAACCCGCGACGATAAACACCACGTCCGCCCCCGCGAGCCACGCCTGCAACTGCGGCTGGGCTGGGGCCAGCGCGGCATCCACCTGCGCGCCGTCCGCCACTTCCAGATCGCGCACCGGTTTGGCGGCGAGCGGAATAAATTCCATCGGCCCTGTCGGCGCGGCGGTGTTCAGCACCGCGCAGCGCAGCCCGGGCAGCGCCAGCGCCACAAGTTGCGCCACCAGATTCTGGCCGGCGCCGCCGACGCCGATGATATTGATGTTGCGGGCGGAAGTTTCATTTGGCGTGCTCATGGTTTTGTGGGGTTAAGCACCGATGCGGCTGAAGAGGCGATCGAACGTCTTGCCCAATTCAAACGGCAGCAAACTCGGCTTGGGCCGCTGCCGCGCGCGCAACGAGCCGAATTTCACCAGCCCGATCGGAGCCGCAAACTCCGGCTGGTCCAGCGCGGACTTAAGGCTGCTGATGGTGTTAGTCTTGCCCACGGAAACGTGCAGTCCGAAAATATCCTGCGCCAGTTTGGCAATCCCCGGAATGTGCGCGCCGCCGCCGCAGAGAAAAATGCCGCCGCGCAGATGACCGAGCATATCCGCCCGCTCCAAATCCTGACCGATCAAATTAAATATCTCCTCGAGCCGCAGGTGCATTATGCGCCGCAGGTGATCGAGGTTCAGCGTCTTTGCCGGCAAGCCCACCTCGCCGGGAATCGTGATGGTCTGGCCCCGCGCCGCCGCATCGGGCAACGCCGCGCCGTGCTCCAGCTTCAAACCTTCCGCGCGACCCAGCGCAATCTTCAAGCCGATGGCGAGGTCGTTCGTGACGTGATCGCCGCCCACCGCAAGCACGCCGGTGTGCTGGATGATGCCCCCGGCCGAAACCGCGTAATCCGTCGTGCCGCCGCCCAGGTCGATCACGAG
Source organism: Verrucomicrobiales bacterium (assembly GCA_017853785.1). GTDB lineage: Bacteria > Verrucomicrobiota > Verrucomicrobiia > Limisphaerales > JAFMIX01 > JAFMIX01. Next base: position 27,203 of record JAFMIX010000003.1, on the reverse strand, counting down.
CGAGCCAAGTTCTTTCTGCTCCTTGGTCAGCAGGGCGAGCGACGCTGCAAGCCCGTTGAACACCACGTCCTCCACCTCCAACTGCATTCCTTTGACGATGCGGATTGCGTTCTGGAGCCGGTTGAAATTTCCATGAATGACGTGGACATCCACCTCAAGCCGCGCCCCCAGCATGCCGACGGGATTGATGATGCGATCCTGTCCGTCCACGAGAAAGTGCTGGCGGATGGCGTGCAGAATGTGGTTCTCCTGCGGCACGTTCACCGCCTTCGCGTTCTTCACCACGTCCTGCACGTCCTCGGCGGTGATCTCGCGGTCCGCGGAAACCACCGGATGGACGCCACGGTTGCTGAAGCCGCGGATGTGCGCGCCGCTGACGCCGAGATACACGCTCCGGATCTCGACATTGGCCATCTGCTCGGCCTCGACGATGGCGTTGCGCACATCTTCTTCCACGGCGGTGGCATCGGTGATCTCGCCCTTGCGGACGCCGCGGGACTTCGCCTGACCGACGCCGATGATGTTCAGCGCGCCCTCGGCGTTGCGTTCGCCGACGACCGCGCAGACTTTCGAGGTGCCGATCTCGAGACCGACGATGACGGAAGGTTGGTTAAACATTGCGTTTCCTGGAGGTTGCGGGTTTGGCTTTGGGCGCGATGGGGACGACGGCGCGGGCATCCACGGTGCGGGCCGGGATGTTGCTGGGCACGGCCAGATCGAGCGCGGCGATGCCTTTGCCCTCCGCCAGACACCGGTCATGGACCAGCCGCCAGCGTTTCAACTGCCGCTCAAAATCGGTCAACGCAAAAGTGACTTCGCTGCCCTGCCCCGTTGTCGCGATGAGCACGCCCGGCGAAGAAATATCGATGCGTGCCAAGTCCGCCAAGCCCACCATCGGCGAGCGCTCGAACGCCACGATCAAATCCAGCCCCGCCCGCACCTGTGGCGACTCCAGCTTCTTGCCGTTCGCCAGATTGATCGGGTCGATCCCCGCGAGCGTCGGCAACTGCTCGCCCGCCTGCGCCAGCGGCGTCGCCCGCTGCCGCAACCCGAGCGGCGCCATCACCGCGCCTTCGTTGTCCACCTGGAAAACCTTCATGTCATAGCCGCGCCCGTCAGGCCGGGGCTGCGGCGCATAAGCCTGCGCGAGCGGTTGGCGTTCCGTTACCCGAATGCGCAACGTGCGGGGCAACACGCGCTCGATGGCGGCGGTCTTCACCTGCGGCACGAGTTCAAGATCCCGCTTCACGCGGCTGAGATCGAGCGCGAGCAGGTTGTCGCCCGCCTTCACGCCGGCCCAGCGCCGCAATTGTTCCACCGCCACCACACCGTCGGTCTGCACCTCGATCTGCTGCACGGCGAAATCCTTGTTCTGATACAGGAAATGATTCACCGCCCATTCGCCCGTGCGCCAGACGAGATACAGCCCGAAGATCGTCCCCGCCGAGACCGTCACCGCGATCGCGCCCCAGCGCATCCGGGTGGCGCGCACCTGGTCGGCGCGCAGTTTGACGTCCAACAAGACACGGCGCCGATCCAGACGCCGATTTTGATATTTTCGTTTGAACCAAGCCATAAAAAATCCGCATCACGCCGCCACCGGTGCGCGCTGCAATGCCAGTTCCACCATGCGCTCGCACAGCAGCGGAAATTTCAGCCCCGCCGCCGCGGCCGCTTTAGGCAACAGGCTCGTCGCCGTCATGCCCGGCAGAGTATTCACCTCCAACACGACCGGCTCGCCAGCCGGCGTCACCATCACGTCCACCCGGCTATAATCCCGCCCGCCGATGGCGTGAAACGCCGCGAGCGCGGCCGCCTGGATCCGCTGCGTCGTCGCCGCATCGAAATCCGCCGGGCAAAAATATTCCGACGCGCCGGTGGTGTATTTGGACCGATAATCATAAGCGCCGCTCCGGGGCCGGATCTCGACCACGGGCAGCGCCACGCCGTCAAGGATGCCAACAGTCGTCTCCCGTCCGCAAATTTTTTCTTCGAGCAAAACGGGCGAACCATAGCGGAAACTTTCCGCCAAGGCGCCACGCCATTCCTGCGCGCACTCCACGAAATGCAGCCCCACGCTCGAACCCTGGCACGCCGGCTTCAGCACCACCGGCAATTCCCAGCCCGCCGGCCACGGCGCGGCCACCGAATTGATCACCGCGAACTTCGCCGTCGGCACGCCCGCCGTAAGAAACGCGCGCTTGCTCAAAATCTTGTCGAACCCGATGCGGCTTGCCTCCGCACCGCAGCCGGTGTAAGGCACGCCCTGCTCATCCAACGCCCGCTGCACGGTGCCGTCCTCGCCATAGGTGCCGTGCAGCGCGAGGAACACCACATCGGTGTCCGGCGGTAACGTCCAGTCGTCCCCGGCCGGATCCAGTTCCTCGACATCATAACCGCGCGAAACCAACGCGTCCGCCACCGCCGCTCCGGAACGCAAGGACACTTCCCGCTCCGCACTCGGCCCGCCCAACATCACAGTGATTTTCATTTCGGTCGCCTTTCTTTTGGATGGTTTAGTCTTCACCGATGATCTCCACCTCCGTCTCCAGTTCGATTCCTCGTTCCGCCCGCGCGTGCTGCCGGATGACCTCGATCAACCGCAACACGTCCGCCGCAGTCGCCCGACCGTCGTTCACGATGAAATTGCCGTGTTCCTGCGAGACCCGCGCGCCACCGACGTGCGCGCCTTTCAGCCCGAGTTCGTCCACCAGCTTGCCTGCCGGAATCGTCGCGGGGTTCTTGAAAGTGCAACCCGCGCTCGGCTTGGCCGGCTGCGCTTCCCAGCGCTTGCGGTTGAATTCGTTCAGCTTCGCTTCGATCGCCTCGCGCGGCGCGGGCACGCCGTGGAATACACAACCCAGCGCCAGATGCGTCTGGAACAAACGGCACGAGCGATACTCCACCGCGATGGCGCGCCGGGAAAGTTCGCCGATCAGCCCGCTCCGATCCATGACGCGCACCGACTCCACAAAATCAAACGTCGCCCCGCCCATCGCGCCCGCGTTCATCCGCAACGCGCCGCCGACACTGCCGGGAATGCCTTCCAGAAATTCCAATCCGCCGAGGCTCGCGCGTTTCGCCGCAGCCGCCACTTCCTTCAACTTCGCCCCCGCGCCGCAACGCAAGCGCTCCCCATCCACCGTCACCCTGCTGAAATGCGCCGCCGCCAGCGAAATCACCACACCGCGAAAACCGCCGTCGCGCACGAGCAGATTCGAACCGCGGCCCAGCACGAAAAATTCCTGCCGCTGCTCGCCGCAGAACCGCACCACCGCCGCCAGGTCTTCGTCTGAAGCCGGCTCGACCAGGATATGCGCCGGCCCGCCTACGCGCATCGTCGTGCGCTTGGCCAACGGCTCGTCGCGCCGGATGACCGTCGCTGCCGTGACGCGCGCCGCGAGTTCCGCAGCAAGGTCAGAGGATTGCAAGGTGGCGTTCATACTCAAGACTTCAAAGCGTTTAAGATGTTTTCCGCGATCCGGGCCGCCGCTGTCGGCGTGTGCTGTTTCGCCAGTGCCACTTGTATTTCCGTCCGCGCTGCCGGGGCTTCCATCAACTCGCGCAGCAGCGCGGCGGTCTTTTCCGGCGTGGCGGCCGCCTGCTCCAACACGCGCGCCGCGCCCGCAGTCGCGAACGCCCGGGCGTTGTGGCGTTGGTGGTCGTCCGCCGCCGTCGGCAGTGGCACAAGCAACGCGGGAAGTTTCATCGCCGCGATCTCCGCGAGCGACGAGGCCCCCGCGCGGCTGACAACGGCGGTGGCGGCGTGGAAAGCGGCTTCCATCTCCACGAGGAACGGTTGCACCACCGCCTTGCAACCGTGCGCGGCGTAGGCGGCTTTGACCCGCTCGACATCGCGCGGACCGGTGAGATGCAGCCATTGCCAGACGTCCGCCCGGTCGGCCAGCGCGGGCAGCGCGGCGAGGATGAGATCGTTCAAGCCGGTCGCGCCCTGGCTGCCGCCGGTGACGAACACCACGGGCCGGGCCGGATCGAGCCCGAGCGACGTGCGGTAGATCGAGGTCGGCATTTCCGGAAACGGCGACGGTGCGAACTGCGGCCGCACGGGCGTGCCGACGACCATGATGTCGCGGGCGCGCAACTGGTGGGCGGCCTCGGGGAAACCGACGAAGGCCGCATCCACACGGCGGGCGAGGAAGCGGTTGGCGCGACCGGGGATGGTGTTGGACTCGTGGAGGAAGGTTTTGGCGCGGAACTTTTTCGCGGCGAACACCGGCGGCGCGGCGGTGAAGCCGCCCATCGCGAGCACGGCCTGCGGCGGCTGGGCGGCGAAATGTTTCAGGGCCGCGCCCCGCGCCTGCCAGAAACTGCGGGCGAACGAAAAATAATTGCCGTCCTGCAACGCCACCGCCGGCAGCGTGACGACTTCCATGCCGCCAACGCTGCGCACGGCCTGCTGATCCACGTCCTTGGGGGAGATGAGCAACGTGACCGCGCCACCGCGCTGGAGCAGTTCCGCCCCGATGGCGATGCCGGGGAAGAGGTGGCCGCCGGTGCCGCCACAGGCGATGGCGATGCGGGGGCTGGTGGCGGCGGGCGATTTCATGGCGCCGTTTGGAGGCCGGGGAATTCGTCGGTTTCAACCGCGCGGTCCGGCACAGCCGCCGGTTCGCGCGCCTGCCGGGCAATGCTCAGCAAGCAGCCGACGCACACGAGCATCATCAGGAGATTCGAGCCGCCGTAACTGATGAACGGCAGGGGCAGCCCTTTGTTCGGAAAGACGCTGGTGACCACGGCGATGTTGATGAAGGCTTGGAGGCCGATGAGGATTGTGAGGCCCGCCCCGAGCAACAGCCCGAAGGTGTCGCGCGCGTGCCGGGCGATGTAAAGTCCGCTCACAACGATGAGGATGAAGCCGACGATGACGGCAAAGGTGGCCACGAAGCCGAGTTCCTCGCCGATGATGGAGAGAATGAAATCCGTATGATGTTCCGGCACGAAGCCGAGTTTCTGGCGGCCGTTGCCAAGCCCGAGACCGGTCCAACCGCCCGCCCCCAGCGCGAGCATCGCCTGATACGCCTGGTAGCCGACGCCGGACTTGGTCTGCTCGAGATCAAGCCAGCTGAAGATGCGCTTCATGCGCATCGGGTCATGCCAGATGGAAAGTGCCAGCGCCGCCACGCCGGCCAGCACCGGCGGCACGAAGTATTTCCAGCGCACGCCCGCGAGCAGCAACATCGCGGCGCTCACCGCCGCGAGCAGGATGGTGGAACCGCGGTCCGGTTCGACGAAGATTAGCAGGAGCGTCGCCCCGATGAACGCACCGGGAATGACAATTCCCTGCATCCAGGTGTGCATCTGGCGCTGATACCGCTCGCCATACCACGCGAGGAAGACGATGAGGGCCAGCTTCGCCAGCTCAGAAGGCTGGAAGCGGATGCTGTGGAAGCCGAGCCAGCGGCGCGCCCCGTTGACCTTGAGGCCGATGTGCGGAATCAGCACCAGCAGCAGGAGAAACAGGGCGAGCAGCAGCAGCGGAAGGGTGATTTTTTTCAGCGTGCGGTAGTCAAGCAGCGCCACGACGCAGCCGCCGACCAAACCGAGCGTGCACCAGACGAGTTGCGCCATGAGGTAGTGAGCGCCCACCTGCCGGTTGCGCACCTCATCGGCCATGCTCGCACTGTAAAGCATCACCATCCCCAGGGCAAGGAGTGCGCACACACATAAAACCAAAGTATTGACGGCCAATTTCATTCGACCTGTCGCTGCCCCGGACGCCGGGGAGGGGAGCCGGCGTCCGGGATGGAATGTTTACTATTTAATCTATCATCTCGGGGCTGCGAGCGGCGGCAAAGCCGGCGCGGTTTCCGGGGCCGGCGGCGGCACGATGGTCGGGGCCGGTTCCGTCACAGGGAGGGGCGCGGCAGCCGCAGCCTTGCCGGGAATCTTCAGCTTCTGGCCGACCTTGATGCGGTCGGTGGTCAGGTTGTTCGCGGCCTTGATGGCCTTGACCGTCGCTCCCTGCGTCTTGGCGATGCGGGTGAGCGTGTCGCCGGACTTCACGGTGTAGGTCTTGTCACCGCTGGCGACATCCGCGAAGGGAGCGCCGGGGGTGGCGGTCGGGGCGGCGGCGGTGGGCGCGGGGAGGATCAGCTTCTGGCCGATCTTGAGCTTGGTGGAATCCACGCCGGGGTTGGCCTCGCTGATGGCCTTGATGGACACACCGTGCTTCTGGCCGATGGTGTAGAAGGAATCACCTTTGGCCACGGTGTATTCGCCATCGGCGGCGACCGGGGTCACAGGCGGGACTTCGGGGGTGATAGGTGCGACGGGCGGAATGGCCGGGTTGGTCATCGGCGGGAAGCTGATGGGCGGCAACGTGACGTTGGTGTGTGCCGAATCGAGCGGCGGCAGATTGGTGTCCGTGACCAGCGGCGGAAAACCGGAGTCAACCGGCGGCGCAGGGGGCTCTTCGCGCTTGCATCCCTGAACGAGCAGCGGCACGAGCACCAGCAGGCATAACGCGAGCGCGCCGAAAACGGCGAGGCGCAGGCGGGTGCGGCTTTGGTTGAGACGGTCCTGTGGGGTTTGAGGCGAGTTGAACGGATTCGGTTGCTTCATTTGCTTAACGCTGATTGCGTCCTTTCTTTGAGGTGGTTGTTGGTTGTGTTGAGTCTGAGTCCGCCTGGGAATTTTTTCCTCGGAAAATTCCCCGGCGGACTAAATTGTCATCGGGTAAAAATGCCCCGCCCAGGTGGTTGCCGTTCCGTATCTGGTCGAAGCCGAAGTCAGTCGGTGAAAGTGAAATCGCCTTGCTGTTGTCGCCTGAATTTTTCGCCGCTGCTCGCAGTGTTTTTAGCAACGAACCCGGGGTGGCGCAAGGAGTAAAAGCACGCCGGGGTAACGCTGATTTCCCGCGGCGGGGCGCACCGGGCATCAGGTTTTTGTCGGGTCGTAAAATGGGCATGGCGATCAGCGGATTTTCAGAGTGCTCAGCGCGAGCACTACGAACAAAATGCACAGGATGTAAAACCGGATCACGACCTGCGTCTCGTGCCAGCTCTTTTTTTGGAAATGATGATGCAGCGGAGCCATCAGAAAAATCCGCCGCCCGATGCCATAGCGTTTGCGGGTGAATTTGAACCACCCCGTCTGCAGCATCACGGAGGCGGCCTCCAGCACGAACACCCCGCCGGCGATGAACAACACAAACGGCTGATGGATCAGGACCGCTATCACGCCGAGCGCACCACCGAGCGCGAGCGACCCCGTGTCACCCATGAACACCTGCGCCGGATGGCAGTTATACCAAAGAAAGCCCAACCCTGCGCCGATGAGCGCCGCGCAAAACACCGTCAATTCGTCCGCGCCCGGCACGAACGGAATCTGCAGGTAGCTCGCCGTCTTGAAATTCCCCGCGAGATACGTCAACACCAGCAGCGCGAACGAAACGATCAGCGTACAGCCGATCGCCAATCCGTCCAGCCCGTCCGTGAGGTTCACCGCGTTGGAACTGCCCACGATGGTCAGCACGATCAGCAACAGGCCCAGCCCGACCGCACCCGTCACCACGGGATGCTTGTAGAACGGCACCATGATGTCCGTAACCAGCTTGCTCGTCGCCGGCACGAGCCACAGATAAATGCCGATGCCCAAGGCCAAAGTCGTCTGCACAACCAGTTTCACCACGGACGTGGCACCACGGGCATTGCCTTGCGCGATTTTTGTGTAGTCATCGTGGAAGCCCAGCCCGCAGAACGTCACCAACGCCAGCAGCGTCAAGGCCACCAGCGGATTCCAGTCCGCCCACAGCAACGTCGAGATCGTCAGCGTCGAGACGATCAACAACCCGCCCATCGTCGGCGTGCCGCGTTTCACCGTCGCGTGCGCCACGCCCGCGCCCTCCGCCTTGTCGGCGTATTCCTGGCCGAACTTTATCTGCTTGAGCCACGCAATCATCCGCGGCGCGAACAGCCAGCTCAACACCAGCGCCGTCACCGCCGCGCCCGCACTGCGGAACGTGATGTATTTGAACACGCGCAACGGCGAGAGCGCCGCCGCCCACTCCGTGCCGTGGGCCGCGTTCAAAAGATAATGGCTCAAATAATATAACATCGCATCACTTCCCGGCCGGCTCGGCCTGCAACCGTTCCGCCACCTGCTCCAGCCGCACCGCCCGCGACGCTTTCAACAACACCACATCGCCCGGCTTCACAAAATTTTCCACCGCGCCGGCCGCCGCCGCCGCATCCGGAAATTCAAAGATGCGCGTCAGGCCCGCCGCCCGCGCCGCCGCCGCCAGCACACCCGCCATCTGGCCCACGGCGAACAACTGCCCCACGCCCGCCGCCGCAGCGCGCTGCCCGACTTCCGCATGCGCGGCCTCCGCGTGCACGCCGAGCTCGGCCATGTCGCCGAGGACCGCAATCCGCCGCCCGGCGCCTGGCAATTCCGCCAGCACTTGCAGCGCGGCGGCCATGGAATCCGCGTTCGAGTTGTAACTGTCGTCCAGCACCGTCACGCCGTTCGCTTCCCAAAGTTGCAGCCGCATCTTCGCCGGCGGACACGCGCTCAAGCCACGCTGGATTTCCTCGCGGCTCAAACCCAGCTCCGCGCCGACCGCGATGGCAAAGAGCGCGTTCACCACCTGATGCCGCCCCAGCAAATTGATGCGATACTCGCCGACCAACCCCACCACCGGCGCGACGACGTTGAAGGTCGTGCCGCGGCGATCACCGCGGATCGCGCCCGCGTTCCAGTGGCAGCTGCGCCCCAGCCCCACGCGTACAACTTTAGCCGGAGTACGCAGGCCCATGACTTCCGTCGTCGGGTCGTCGCCGTTCAAAAATAATTTCCCCGTCGCAGGCAGCAGCTCGGCGAGTTTGCCCTCCTCCGCCGCCACGCCAGCGAGGTCGCCGAAAAATTCCAGATGCTCCCGCCCGATGTTCGTGATGACGCCGAACTGCGGTGCGGCCATCCGCACCAGCGGCGCGAGTTCGCCGGGATGATTCGTGCCGACTTCCACCACGGCGGCGTGATGTTCGCGCGTCAACTGCGACAGTGTGAGCGGCACGCCGATGTCGTTATTGAAGCTCGCCGCACTCGCGAGCGTGGTGAACTTCTGCCGCAGCACGGCAGCAATCAGATCCTTCGTCGTCGTCTTGCCGTTCGAACCGCCGACGGCGATGACGGGCAAATCCAGTTCCGCCCGATGCGCCGCCGCGAACTGGCCCAGCGCCGCGCGCACCTCGGTCACAACGATCACCGCGCAGTCAGGCAATTGAGCCGGCTTGCGATTTCGCGCGATGACGACGGCCGCCACGTTCTTGGCCGCGACTTCTTCGAGAAAGTCATGGCCATCGAAGCGGTCGCCTTTGATGGCAAAGAACAAATCACCGGACTGTGCCCGGCGGGAATCGATGCACACGCGCGTCACCATCGCACCCACCGCGCCCCGCAGGATTTCCCCGCCGCAGGCCGCGGCAATAAATTTCAATGAGCGCGCTTCCACAATTTTATTTCAGCATAAAGCTGGCGGTCACGACGGCGGTGATGGTTTTCTGGCGCGAAGAAGTGTCACTCTCGCCCTGCCAACTGGTCGCGCCGCTGTGCCGGGGCGTGATCTGGAAGATGCCTTGGTCCGCGCTATGCAAGCGCGCGATGGTGCAGCCTCCCTGTCGTGCAATCTGCTCCGCACGCGTGCGGGCATCCTTGGTCGCGGCGGCGAGCATCTCGACCTTCGTGTCGCCGGCGCGGGTGTAGATGAATTGAATGGGAGCAACGGTGAACAGCACCCCCTGCTCGACGAGCGGCGTGGTGTCGAGCCGGTCCAACCGGTCCACGTCCGCGGACTCCACCGATACGCCCTGGCGCAGGCGATAGCCGGTGGTCCGGTGCGAAACAAAACCATCGGCAGATTTCTGCGTGGCCTTGAGCTCCTCGATGCCGATGGGCAGGAAGGCGAATTCCTTCACGCCCGCGCTCTGGAGAAATTTTTCGACGAGCGCGCGGTCATCCCGGATTTTTTTCTGCGCGGCGAGCAAGGTTTCAGCCTCGGTCTGAAAGCTGCCCGACCAGATGGCGAGGTCAGACTCGATGCTTTTCTGCACGGAGCCTTTGACGTTGATGAATTGCGAGTTCTTGATCTTCACCCACGCGCCGGTGGCGAGCATGGCGGAGCACACGAGCCCGGCGGCGAGGAACAGGCCGGCGAGCATTCCGAAAAGTTGGGGGCGGGAGGGATTCAAGATTTCTTGGTGAGGTTGGTTGGTTTGCCAGGTTTGGCTTCAGTTTCGCGGTCGGGACGGATGTTGAGGTAGTTGGCCGCACGTTCGGCGATCTGCTTGAAGGCGGGGGCCGCCACTTGGCCGCCATAGTGGCCGCCTTTCGGTTCGTCCAAAACGACCGAGATGCACAGCTCGGGATTCTCCGCCGGGAAGAAGCCGATGAAGGAGGAGAAAAATTTGTCGTTGGCGTATTGGCCATTGATGACCTTCTGTGCCGTGCCGGTCTTGCCGGCCACGGTGTAATAGTCGAGCGCCGCCTTGGCGGCCGTGCCATCCGTGGTGACGACGGTCTTGAGAGCCTTGACCATTTCGTGCGCGGCGGCGGCGCTGATGACTTGGCGGACGCGTTGCGGCGGATACTGCGCGACAGCATGGCCGGTCTCGTCTTCGAGCCGATCCACGAGCAAGGGGCGCATCAAGACGCCGTCGTTCGCAATGGCGCTCATGGCCATGATCATTTGCAACGGAGTCACGGCGACGCCGTGGCCCATCGGAATCTGCGCGATGGAAACCTTGGACCAGCTCTTGACGGGATTCACAATGCCGCGCACTTCGCCGCTCAAGGGAATTCCCGTGGCGGTGCCAAAACCGAAGTCGCGGATGTATTGGTGCAGCCGTGCTTCCTGGAGCAGGATGCCGATTTTGGCCGAGCCGATGTTCGACGATTTGGTGATGATGTTCTCCACCGTGAGGGTGTCGTAGGGGTCGTGGTCGTGGAGCACCCGCCCGGCGAAGGCGAATTTTCCCCGCTCGCAGTCGAACTTATCCGTCAGCCGCACCAGCCCGTCATTCAGGGCGCCGGAAACGACGACCACTTTGAAGGTCGAGCCAGGTTCGGCAAGGTCGCTGATGACGCGGTTGCGGCGGGCGGCGGCGGCAGCGGCCCCGGGATTGTTCGGGTCGTAGTTCGGCAGCGTGGCCATCGCCAAGATTTCCCCAGTGCGGGGGCGCACGACGATGGCAGAGGCGCTGATGGGCGAATGTTTCTGCACCGCCTCGGCCAGGGCCGTCTCGGCGATGTGTTGGATCATGGAATCAATGGTCAGCACAACGTTGAGGCCGTCGTGCGGCGCGACTTCCTGTTCGCGAAGGGTCAGCAGTTCGCGATTGCGGCGGTCGGTTTCGGTGACGCGCCAGCCGGAGACGCCAGAGAGCTTGGAGTTCAGCACGCGCTCGATGCCTTCCGCTCCGGCGAGTTCGCTCACGCGGTTGCTGTTGACGATGCGGTCGGCGAGACCGACATAGCCCAGGACATGCGCGGCGAGTTGCTGGTTGGGATAGACCCGGATCTGGTCGCTGCGCGGGTCGGCGACGATGGCTTTCGCGCGGAGGTTGCGGTAGAAGGCTTGCTCGGCTTTGGGGAGTTTCTTTTCTTCCACGCCGAAGGAAAGATTGGCCATGGTCTGCTGCAACCGCTCCCAGGTTTCGGCGGAAACTTTATTCTTCAGGACGACGAAGGCGTTGGTGACGGTCTCCCCCTTGGAATTTTTACGCAGGCGGCGGGATTCGAGAAATTGCACCAACCCCGCTTCGTCCAGCCCGAGCACCGGAGCGACGGCATGGGCGACTTCGCGTACGCGCGGGCCGATGAAGTTCCAATCGGCGGCAACGGTCTTCACGAAGACGCTCGTCGCGAGCAGGTTTCCTTTGGCGTCGAGGATGTCGCCACGGCGCGGTTCCAGGGAGAAGGTGCGCTGGGTGTTGCGCTGCGCGAGGTTGGAGAGCTCTTCGTGCCGGAGCACCTGGAGCGAGCCGAGCCGGAGCCCGAGGCCCGCGAATCCAAAGACGAGCAGCAGCGCCAGCCAGAACAGCCGCTTGAATTGTAGTTGCTTTACCATGTCCTAAAAGTCACCAGCCGCCCGCTAACATCGGCCCTCAACCGATGCGTCACGGGCGGCGGCGAAATCGTCTTCAGTGCCCCACCGCAAAACTACCAACCGTCCGCAGCGATCGGTTCCTCTCCGACGGCACCACGGACGGCGGTAAAATCATTTCAGTTCATGGCATGGTTGCATTCGTGCTCCGGCGGGCGGCTAGCTGCCGCACGGCGGGCGGACGCGGGAGCCCCGATATCTCCGCTGACGACTCGACCATCCGCCAGATCTGATTCGGCTGGGGTTGCACCAGTCCGAGATTCAATTCCTTGATGCGCAGTTCGATGAACTGCGGCGAGTGCAGCATGGCGATCTGCCGCCGCGTCTTCTCGTTCTGCACCTGCAATTCCTTCAGCCGGTTTTCCCGCGCCTTGATCTGCTTGCCCAGCTCGTAGATCTGATTTTTCTGCCAGACGTAACCCACGCCTGACCCGCCGATGAACAGGCACAGCAAAAAGGCCTTCAACGCCGGACCGAACCGGACCGCCGCCGACTGATTTTTTCTGTTTTTCGCCATCTCAAATTTTCTCCAGCACCCGCAATTGCGCGCTGCGGCTGCGCGGGTTCGCCGCCAGTTCCGCCGGGCCAGGCTTGATCGCCTTGCGCATCACCCATTTCAAAACCGGGTCGCGCGGCACACGCAGTTCTGGCACATCCACCCCTCCAGGTAATGCATAGTCCCGCGTGTGCGCGCGCCCAAAATCTTTCACCACCCGGTCCTCCAGCGAGTGAAACGTGATCACCGCCAGCCGGCCGCCGGGCCTCAAAATCTTCACCGCTCCATCCAACCCGCGTCTCAAAGAACCGATCTCGTCATTCACTGCAATCCGCAGGGCCTGAAAAACTTTCGTGGCCGGATGCGTCTTGCTGCCGCGCCGCGGCGCCAGCCGTTCGATCAAATCCGCCAACTGCTTCGTCGTCGTGAACCGCCGCGTCTGCCGGTCCAACGCGATCGCCCTCGCGAACCGCCGCGACTGTTCCTCATCACCGTATTCCCAAAAAATCTTCGCCAACTCTTCCGGCCCGGTCGTGTTCACCACATCCGCCGCGGTCACCGGCTGCCGCGCGTCCATCCGCATATCCAGCGGCCCGTCCTGCTGGAAACTGAACCCGCGTTCCGCCGCGTCCAGCTGCGGCGAACTCACGCCCAGATCCAACAAGACCCCGTCGTAACTCTGCGCTGGCAACCACTCCGCCAGTTCGCAAAAATTGCCGCGCCGCAATTCAAACCGCCCGGCGAATTCCGCCAACCGGGCCGCCGCCGCTTCAATCGCTATACCGTCGCGGTCGCAGCCCTGCAGCCGTCCGGTCGGGCTGCTCGCCGCCAAAATTGCCGCTGCATGCCCAGCCCCACCGAGCGTGCCATCGACGTAACTGCCGCCGGGTTTCGGCTGCAGCGCGGTCAACACCTCGGCCAACAGAACTGGTTTGTGAACGAAGATGGCCACCACGCATAATTCCAGGTCAATGCTTCGCCGCCGCGCCGAACAGCCGCGAACCCAGCCAGTTCCAAGCCTTCGCGCCCAGCATATCGTCTTCCGGCACCGCCGCCGGCTTGTTCGGCTTGCGATACGGCTTCAACTCCGCCTGCCGGGGCAGTTCCTGCTTCGGCACAATCTCAAAATCCGCTTCCGCCAAATCGTTGCGCTGCACCTTCACCTGATCCAACGTCAGTTCCGTCTGCTGCGGCGGCTTCACCGCTGCAGCCTGAGGCTGCGCCGCCGGGGCGAAGGGATTCGACCGCTTCAACCAGCCACTCGAAGTCGGCCTCTTCGCCGCACTGGGCATCGGAGCGCCCGGGGCCACCGGAGTTTTCTCGGCGACTGCCGGCTTGGCCGGAATTTCACCGGTTGCGCCGCCCGTGACCGCCGCCGCTGCCGCCGGGCTCGAAAACTTCACCGCCGACTTGCCGAAATTGAACTGCGGCAACCCGACTTCGCGGGGTATGTGATACCGCCCCGCACCCTTCACTTCATTCAGTGAACGACCAACTGTCAGTAATCGCATCAAGCTCATAATCACTCGACCGGCCTTGCGCCCCGGCCCGCATCCACCAGCGGCGGCGTGGGCGCAATGCCAAAATGGAACCCTGTCTCGTCCTCATAACCCGCTGGCACTTCCCAGCGGAACAGACGCGTGAATTTATTGCGGACTCCGGCCCAAAACCCGGGGCGACTGCGCCGGATAAAGTCCGTATCCCCGGCGGCCAACGGCCTGCCCAAACCGAAACCAACCAAACTCAGATCATTCGCACTGCGGAATTGTCCTAGGCTTTTCGCCCCGTTCACCGTCCGCCCCGCCACGAGGGATTTGATCTGGCTCATAAATCATTCCATCAGCTTGAACGCCTCCGTCGCCATCACCGAGTCGGACGCCTTGACCTTCGGATAGGCGCTCGGATTCCAAATCTCAAACTTGTCCAAGCAGCCCACAAGCACCGCCTCGTCCTTGATGCCCGCGGCCTTGGCCATTTCTTCCGGCAGGCAAACCCGCCCCGCCTTGTCGGCCACCACCTGCACCGACTCGCTCCCGATAAAACGTTTCAGCACGCCCTTGTTCGGGTCGCTGTTCGGCATCGCATCAATCGACGCCATCAACTCCGCCATCTCCTGCGGCGGCAGCACCCGCAAACACGGACCTTCCTTTGCCTTCGGCCACAAAATCATCGTGAACTCCACCGAGCCCTCCGTCGGCAACCACTTGGCGGGTATCTGCACGCGTCGCTTCTCGTCCACCCCGTGGCGGAATAGCGAGTTGTAATAGATCGTTTCGCTGGGTTGCATTGACGTTTTGTTCACATCAAGGGACTTTGGCACACTTTTGCCCCTTAACACCCCACTGTTAAACACTCCGCCCCACTTTTCGTCAACTACATTTTTCGCCTTTTTGCACAACTTATTCACAATCCCTTCCCAACCATGCGCATAACCCCACTCCCCGCTCGCCAATTTCTCCTTGCTCACTACCCTCTCCGCCGATGCTGACCGCCGATTTTGATTACGTTTTGCCACCGGAACTCATCGCCCAAGTTCCCGCGCCGCAACGCGACGAATCCCGCTTGCTCGTCCTGCAACGCGATTCCGGCAACATCGCGCACAAAAAATTCCGCGACATCCTCGACCACTTCCGCGCCGGCGATGTGCTGGTGCTGAACAACTCCCGCGTCATCCCCGCCCGCCTCCGCGGCACGAACGCCAAAACCGGCGGCGCGTTTGAAATTTTTCTACTTGAAGAAAATGGGCGCAACAACTGGTGGGCGCTCATGAAGCCCGGCAAGCGCGCGCCCGTCGGCACGCAGATCAATCTGACCGAAAAAATTTCTGCGAGCGTCCTCGACACCAACACCGAAGGCCATCGCCGCCTGCAATTCACCGGCTGCGACGACATCCGCGCCGAACTCGATGCGCTCGGCGAAATCCCCTTGCCGCCCTACATCTTGCGCAAGACCCAAGTCCTCGCCGACCGCGAGCGTTACCAAACCGTCTTCGCGCAACCGCCCGGCTCCGTCGCCGCGCCCACCGCCGGATTGCATTTCACCCCCGCCCTGCTTGACGAAATCCGCGCCCGCGGCGTGGAGGTGCGCTTCGTTACGTTGCACGTCGGGCTTGGCACATTCGCGCCCGTGAAGGCCGACACGCTCGCTGCGCACGTCATGCACGAGGAGCGTTTCGAGTTGAGCGCCGAAACCGCGCACGCCATCAACGACGCGAAAAAGTCCCGCCGCCGCGTCATCGCCGTCGGCACGACCTGTGTGCGCGTGCTGGAAAGTGTCGCCGCAAAAAACTCCGGCCGACTCGTCGCCACGAACGACCGCACCAAAATTTTCATTTATCCGCCGTATCAATTCAAAATCGTGGACGCGCTGCTCACGAATTTTCATCTCCCCTGCTCCACCTTGCTCATGCTCGTGAGCGCGTTCGCCGCGCCGGGCGAACCGCACGGGCGCGAAGCCATCTTAGCCGCCTACGCCGAAGCCGTGCGCGAGCGCTACCTTTTTTTCAGTTACGGCGATGCGATGCTGATTTTATGAAGCAGTCAGGAGTCAGGATTCGGAAGCAAGAATTGCCGTTTGTTTTCATTAACATGGCGATGACGGCGGACGGCAAGATCGCCACGGCCAACCGCGCCGTTGCGTCGTTCGGCAGCAAGCGCGATCACGACCATCTTCTCAAACTCCGCGCCACCGCCGACGCCGTGATGGCCGGCGCGCGCACGGTGGATGAGAACGCCGTGAACCTCGGGCCGGGCGCGCCAAACTTCCGCCGGCAGCGGCTGAAGCGCGGGCTCGCGGAATACAATTTGCGCATCATCGTCAGCCGCAGCGGCAGCGTGAATCCGCGCGCGGAAATTTTCCGCCATAAGTTTTCGCCCGTCATCATTCTCACCACGAAATCTGCGTCCTCAAAAAAACTCGCCGCGCTGCGCGCGCGCGGTGCGGAGGTGAAAATCTGTGGCGCAACGGAAATAGATTTCCCAGCCGCGCTCCGCTGGCTCCGGGCGAAATGGAACGTGCGCTGGCTGCTCTGCGAAGGCGGCGGGGAATTGAATGCCGCGCTGCTCCGCGCCGGACTGGTGAACGAACTGCACCTAACCGTTTGCCCGAAAATTTTTGGTGGCCGGCATGCACCGACGATTGCGGACGGGGCGGGCTGCTTGAAGTTAGCCGCCGCCGTTCCGATGGGATTGCGTTCCGCCCACCGCCACGGCGCCGAAATGTTTCTGACGTTCACGGCTCAGCCCCGGGACAAACGCTAGAATTTTGTTTCCGCCGCCAGCGCTTCGCTGAAGAGCACCAACACTTCGGTCCGGGAGACCGAGCCCACCAACCGGTGTTTCGCGTGACTGTTGATCACAGGAATTTTTTTCAATTCGCTCGCCGCCACCGGCAAGGCATCCAGCAACCGCTGCCCGGGAACGAGGCAGGGTGGCGGCGGGCGCATCACATCGCTAGCGATGACAGCGTCAAGCACGCGTTCGGTTTTTAGGAAGTCCTTCAGATCCTGCAACGCCACCACCCCCACCAGCCGTTGGTGCGAGTCGACCACCGGCAGGAAATTATTCGGGCCGGTCAGAAAACGGGCGGCGATGTTCTTGAGACGCGCGTAATCCGCGACCGGCTGCACGGGCGGGAGTAGCCGGCCGCCCACGGTTTGCCCCATGGTCGCCCCGGTGGCGCGGCTTTCGGCGCCCGAGAGCAATTCCCGGCGCTCCAGTTGTTCCGTGTAGATAGACGCCCCGTGCAACGGCTGAGCGACGAGGATGGCCACCACGCACGCCAGCATGAGCGACGGCACGATCTCATAATTTAAGGACAATTCAAAAATCAGGATCATGGCCAGAAACGGCGACCGCGTCGTCGCCGCCAGCACCGCACCCATGCCGACCAACGCGAACGCGCTCGTCGGCAGTAGCAACGCTCCTCCGGCCAAATGCAGCAAACTGCCGAACAACGCCCCCGCGCTCGCTCCCAAAAACAGCGTAGGCGTAAACACCCCGCCCACCGTGCCCGCGCCGACTGTGCAGCCGGTGGCAAACAGCTTCGCCAGAAACAATCCGCCGAGCCAGACTAGCGGCTGGGGCTCGCTCAAAAAACCTTCGTGCAGGATGCGGTTGGTGACAGAATAGCCGTTGCCACAAACCCCCGGATACGCCACCGCGAGCAAGCCCACCAGCAGACCCGCCGCCGGCAGCCGCAGATAAACTGGCCAGTTCCAGCGGGAAAATTGTTTTTCGGATTCCCGCAGCACTTTCAGAAAAAACGCCCCGACGCCGCCGCTCAAGATTCCCAGGGGCACGAACCACGCAAGTTGCCAGGGGCTGGTCAGCGGAACGACCGGCACTTTGTAAACCGGCCCCATTCCGAAAAAACTCCGCGAAACCATCGCTGCGATGACGGAAGAAAACACGAGCGGCGCGAACAGATTGATTGAAAAACTGCCCAGCCCGGTCGCCGCCGAAAAGACCGCGCCGGCGATGGGCGCGTTGTAGGCCGCCGCAATGCCTGAAGCCGCGCCGCAGCCCACCAGCAACCGCAGCCGATACGGAGGCCACGCCGCCCACTGCCTCAGCTAGGACGCCAGCGTGGCGGAAAGCTAGGTGATGCCACCCTCGCGTCCGATGGACGCTCCCGTGGCGAGGCTCACCAGCGACGACCACGTCTTGACCAATTCCGTGCGGAATTGCAACCGCCCGTCGCCCGCCACCACCATTTCCAACAGATTGGTCGAGCCTTGGCGGCCGACCAACCGCAAACCCCAATATAAAAACAAACCCGCCGCAAATCCGCCCACAGCGGGGCCTAAAATCCGCTACGAATCGGCCATCCGCTACGCCACCGCCAACGGATCGCCGGGCATGATGTGAACCAAACGCTTGACCCAGTCAGTGGCGTAAAAGAAACCCAAGTTCACCAGCCCGCCGATCAGACCGACAATGCCTGCCAGAAAAACATGAAAGGCCTCCTCCTTGAATTGAAACCGCTCCCGCAGCGGAGCGCCCGCGGCCAGTTGTGGCGAACAAACCCAAGCCCCGCCGCCACCACCGGTTTGTTCGTCCACCGTTGCACAAACCATCCTTACTACCGAAGCGGCGGCTTGACGAGCGGAGTTTTTCCGACGCCCGGAGCGTTATGAAATTTTTGGCGCCTCCGGTTGATGCGTCTCCACCCAGCGCGCGAAGAGCCACAGCAGATCGGAGAGCCGGTTCAGGTAGATGACGATCTCGTCGTTCTGCAACTGCCCGGCTTCCTGCAGGCCGCAGACGCGGCGCTCGGCACGGCGGCAGGTGGTGCGGGCGACATCGAGCGCGGCGGAATTTTCCGTCGCGCCGGGCGTGGCCCAGCCGGCAAAGGAAACTTTCTGCGCCTCGATTTCTGTGACGAGCGCATCCAACTTCACGGTCAACGCGGGCGTGACGAGCGTGAAGCCGTCCTGGGCGTAGCGCGGCAGATCCTCGAGCCCGGTGGCGAGTTCGCCCATGACGATGACCAGGTCTTTTTGGATGGTGAGGATGTTGGCGCGGACGAAATTGTGGAGGGCAGTGGCGCGGGCCAAACCGAGGGCGGCGTTTAATTCGTCCACCGCGCCGTAGGCTTCGACGCGCGGATGGCATTTGGAGACACGACGGTTATACATCAGGCCGGTCAGGCCTTGGTCTCCAGTCTTGGTGGCGATGCTCATGGTCAAATCATCATTTAATCCGCACTGAAATCTTGCGCACTCCGAACGGGATCAGGATTACGAGAACGATTGTGATTAGAAAGAAATTTCACCCTCCAACATCGCGCTTGTAGGCAAGGATGCCCTTGACAATGGCGCGGGCCATCTCGCGGCGCGAGGTGCTGTTGAAAATCTTCTTCGCTTCCACGGGATGCGACATGAAGCCCGCCTCGACCAGCGCTGCCGGCATGGCGGCATCGCGCAAGACGGCGAAGCGCGCCCGCCGCACGCCACGGTCTTCGCTCACGGTCCCGGCTTGGAGGGCCTTCTGGATCTGGTAAGCGAGCAGCGTGCTCTGGTCGTTGTGGCGGTTGCCGGCCACACGGGAAGTGTTGCCCTCACCGCGGGTGTTCGTCGAGGTGGCTCCGACCGGCGTGAGGCAGTAAACCTCCGAGCCTTGGACTTCGTTGCGACCCTCCGCCGTGGCGTTGAAATGCAGGCTTACAAACAGATCCCCTCCGGCCTGCTGGGCTTTGGCGGGGCGGTCAGCTAGTTCAACAAACTTGTCCGAGGTGCGCGTGAAGACAACTTTTACGCCGGACGGCTTGAGCAAGTCCTTGATTTCCTGGGCCAGCAGAAGCGTGTATTTTTTTTCGGCTTCGGCGCCGACGCGGTTGCCGGGGTCTTTGCCCCCGTGGCCGGGGTCGAGCACGATGGTTTTGACTTTTCGGCCCGACGGATTTCGTGGCGGAAACAGCAAAGGCGTCACCGTCGTCTGCAAATCCACGGAGCTGAGGCAAAGCCCGCCGCCGCTGGCGACCACAGGAAACGCGAGCCAGATTTTGATGCCGTTGAGTTCCGCCTGCGGGGAGTTGGCTGTGAGCACCAAGCGGTGGGTGGCGTTGGTCAGCAGCGCGCGCCGGTCAGGCTCGAGCCAGCGAACTTGGAATTTGTTCGCCGCCGCCCAGTCCCGCACCCGCACGTGATCCCGCCCAAACAACTTCACCGCCCGCAGCTCCGCCCGCGCAGACAGGGTCACGCCGCCGACCATCGTCAGCGCCAGCGCGCAACAAACCGCAGCGGCGAATCGTTTCATTGGGGCGCAATCTGACCGCCGTCGCCGTCTGATTCAAGAAAAATGACCGCCGCGCCCGGGAAAAATTCCCCGGAATCAGCCCAAGATTTTCAATTGCAAGGTTGCGAAACTGCGGTGCCTTCCCTACTTTAATGGGCGGTAGTCACGACCCGGCTTGGTCGCGCCGCCACAATATTTATGAGCAGCAACGCGGAACTCAAACTCGACGGAAAAACTTACTCCCTCCCCACCCTCATCGGCACCGAAGGCGAGCGCGCCGTGGACATTTCCCAACTCCGCGCCCAGTCCGGCCACATCACGCTCGACGAAGGCTACGGAAACACCGGCGCGTGCAAGAGCAAGATCACCTTCATCGACGGCGATCTGGGCATCCTGCGCTACCGCGGCATCCCCATCGAGGAACTCGCCGAGAAGTCCACCTTCGTTGAAGTCGCCCACCTGCTCATCATGGGCAAGCTCCCGAACAGCGCCGAGCTTAAACGCTTCTCCGACCTGCTCACGCAGAATGAACTCCTGCACGAGGACCTGAAGCACAACTTCGAGGGCTTCCCCCGCCACGCCCACCCGATGGCCATCCTCTCCTCAATGATTAACGCCGTCAGTTGCTTCTATCCCGAGCTGCTCGACACGAGCATGCACAAGAATCATTTTGAGATCGAAGCCGCCCGGCTGATCTCGCAAGTGCGCACCATCGCGGCGTTCGCCTATCGCAAGTCCCACGGGCTGCCCATCAACTATCCGAAGCCCGCACTCAAATACACCGCGAACTTCCTGCACATGATGTTCTCCAAGCCCTACGAGGAATATCCGCTCGACCCCGAAGTCGTGCGCGCCCTCGACCTCATTTTCCTGCTGCACGCCGACCACGAACAAAACTGCTCCACCTCCACCGTCCGCATGGTCGCCTCCAGCAAAGCCAACATGTTCGCCAGTTGCGCCGCCGGAGTGTGCGCCCTCTGGGGACCGCTCCACGGCGGGGCCAATCAGGCCGTGCTCGAAATGCTCGGCGAAATCCATGCCTCCGGCGACGACGGCTGCAAATTCATCAACGCCGCCAAGGACAAGAACAGCGGCAAGAAGCTCATGGGCTTCGGCCACCGCGTCTACAAGAACTACGACCCCCGCGCCAAGATCATCAAGAAGGCGTGCGACGAAGTCCTCGCCAAACTCAAGATCAACGACCCGCTCCTCGACATTGCCAAGAAACTCGAGGAAGCCGCACTCAAGGAATCCTATTTTATCGAGCGTAAACTCTACCCGAACGTGGACTTTTACAGCGGCATCATCATGCGCGCCCTTGGCATCCCGCTCGAAATGTTCACCGTGATCTTCGCCATCGGCCGGATGCCTGGCTGGATTGCCAACTACCGCGAAGTCATGGAAGAACCCGCCGGCCGCATCAGCCGCCCGCGCCAGGTCTATGTCGGTCCGGTCAACCAGCAATACGTTCCCATCAAGGAGCGAAAGTAATCATCAGGAGGGACGGCACAGGGCCGGCCCCTTCTCCGTTTCAGCGCCGGCGATTTGCCGGCCCCGTCAATTTACCAAATGAACATCCACGAATTCCAAGCCAAACAACTCCTCGCCACCCACGGCGTCACCGTTCCCACCGGCGCCGTCGTCACCAAACCCGAGGAAGCCCGCGCCATCGCCGAAACCCTCTTCCAAGGCGGCAACCATCTGGTCGTCGTCAAATCCCAGATTCATGCGGGAGGCCGGGGCAAGGGAACCTTCAAGTCCGGCTTCCAAGGCGGCGTCAAACTCTGCAAAAGCGCGGAGGACGTCCAAGCCAAAGCCCAAGCCATGCTCGGCCAGGTGCTCGTCACCAAGCAGACCGGCCCGGAAGGCCGCCTCGTCAGCAAACTCCTCATCGCCGCCGCGCCGGAAATCAAAAAAGAACTCTACCTCGCCGTCCTCCTCGACCGCACCACCTCCCGCCCCATCATCATGGCCAGCACCGAAGGCGGCGTGGACATCGAAGAAGTAGCCGAAAAACATCCCGAAAAGATTTTCAAGGAAACCATCGATCCCGCCGTCGGCATCATGCCCTACCAGGCCCGGAAAATTGCCGCCGCCCTCGGCCTCAAAGGCGACGCCTTCAACTCCGGCATCAAGCTCCTCATCAATGTCTATAAAACTTGGTGGGAATGCGACGCCAGCATGGTGGAGATCAACCCCCTCTGCATCGTCACCGGCCCGGACGGCAAGGAAGCCCTCAGCGCCGTGGATGCCAAAGTTAGCCTTGATGACAACGCCCTCTTCCGCCAGAAAAACATTCAAGACATGCGCGACCTCGCCGAGGAAGCGCCGCTGGAAACCGAGGCCAGCAAATATTCCCTGAACTACATCAAGCTCGATGGTTCCATCGCCTGCCTCGTCAACGGCGCTGGCCTCGCCATGGCCACCATGGACATCATCCAGCACTACGGCGCCATGCCCGCGAACTTCCTCGATGTCGGCGGTGGCGCAAGCAAGGAACAGGTTTCCGCCGCGTTCAAGATCATCCTGCAAGACCCGAACGTGAAGGGCATCCTCGTGAACATCTTCGGCGGCATCATGGATTGCAACGTCATTGCCACCGGCATCGTCGCGGCGGTGAAAGAAACCGGCCTCAAACTCCCGCTCGTTGTCCGCCTCGAAGGCAACAACGTCGCCGCCGGCAAGAAAACCTTGGCCGAATCCGGCCTCACCCTCATCACCGGCGACTCCATGGCCGACGCGGCGCAGAAGGTTGTCAAAGCCGTCGGCAAATAAACTCCAGCACCAATTTCCCATGTCTATCCTCGTCAAAGCCAACACCAAAGTTCTCATCCAAGGTATCACCGGCAGCTTCGGCGCCCGGCACGCCCAACTCTCCATAGACTACGGCAGCGCCGTCGTCGCCGGCGTCACGCCCGGCAAAGGCGGCCAATGCTTCGAGCACGGCGGAAAAAAAGTCCCTATCTTCGACACCGTCGCCGAAGCCGCCCGGCAGACCGGCGCGACTGCCAGCGCTATCTTCGTCCCGCCCCCCTTCGCCGCCGACGCCATCCTTGAAGCCGTGGACGCCGGTCTTGAACTCGCCGTCGCCATCACCGAAGGCATTCCGGTAAACGACATGGTTAAAGTCAAGCGCGCCATGCAGGGCAACGCCAAGACCCGCCTCATCGGCCCGAACTGCCCCGGCATCGTGACGCCCGGCGATGGCAAGGATTCCCACGGCGGCTGCCGCATCGGCATCGCGCCCGGCTATATCCACAAGAAAGGCAACATCGGCGTCGTCTCCCGCTCCGGCACGTTGACCTACGAAGCCGTGTGGCAGCTCACCTCGCGCGGCGTCGGCCAGAGCACTTGCGTCGGCATCGGCGGCGACCCCGTCAACGGCACGTCGCATCTGGATATCATCAAACTTTTCAATGACGACCCCGAGACGCATGGCATCATCATGATCGGCGAAATCGGCGGCAGCGCCGAAGAGGAAGCCGCCGAGTGGATCGCGAAGCACTGCAAGAAACCCGTGGCCGGATTCATCGCGGGAACGACCGCCCCGCCCGGACGCCGCATGGGCCACGCCGGTGCGATCGTCAGCGGCGGCAAAGGCACGGCCGAAGCGAAGATCGCCGCGTTCAAAGCCGCCGGCATCGGCGTCGCCGTCACGCCGAGCGAGATGGCGGACACATTGTTGAAGATGATGTGAGGCAGATTGCGAATGGCGCAGTTGCGAATCACGAATGATTCGACATCTCATATTCGTGATTTGAAATTCCCATGGGCCTGATTCATTCCATCCTCGATCTGGCCGTGCTGCTGTTGTGGCTGGGCTGGCGGGATGTGACCTCGGGCGCGTTGCTGCAAAACTCCGCCACGCCGCTGGTGCGCACGTTGCGCCAGGCGGGCACGACCACGGTGGTGCGGCGCAAATATCTCATCGGCCTGGCTGGCCTGCTGCTGCTGCGCGCGCTCATCTATTGGTGGATCGGCGCGGCAGTGAACTGGATTCCCCAATTGGACCTCGTGGCCATTGTCATACCCTTCCGCAGTGAACTCTTGGGCCGAATGCTGCTGTTCTCGTTCTGCAGTTTTGGGGCGACGCTCATGAGTTTCTATCTCGCCCTGCTGCTGCTGTCGCTGGTCAACCGCGCCGTGCCAGACACGGAGCCGCTGCAAAAATTCGTGCGCAGCCACCTCGGCTGGTTCGAGCGGTTGCCGTGGCTGGTGAAATTGGTCCTGCCGATCGGCGCGGTGTTGCTGCTGCGACTGGGTTTGAGCCCCCTGCTTAACTGGTGGGATATCCTCCCGGCGGCGGTGACAGTTGGAGCGGCGGTGAAACAAGGCCTGCTCATCGGCGTCGGCGCGTGCCTGATCTGGAAACACGTTATCGCCGGGCTGCTCCTGCTTTACTTCTTGAACAGCTACGTTTATTTCGGCAGCCATCCGCTGTGGAATTACGTGAACCACACCTCGCGCCGGTTGCTGACACCGCTGCGCTGGGTGCCGCTGCGGTTCGGCCGCATGGATTTCGCGCCGGTAATGGGCATCGTGGTGGTCTATCTGCTTGGAGCGCTGGTGGAACGCTGGTTACCCCGGCTTTATCCGGCGTAGTTCAAGCCGCAGGCGCGAGGGGAATTTTCACCGTCACCGTCGTGCCTTGGGTGCGTTCGCTGTGGAGCACAAGGCTGCCGCCGTGGACTTCCACCAGGCGTCGCGCGATGGTCAACCCGAGCCCTAGCCCCTGCTGCTCGTGGAACTTCCGTTCGAACTGCATATACGCGCCCACCTTGCGGATGTGCTCGGGATCCAACCCGCGGCCGCCATCCGCGATGGTCAACACCGCTTCGTTGCCGTCCGCTGCGAGGGCTACCCGCACGAGCGAGCCGGCCTGAGAAAATTTGAAAGCGTTGTGCACCAGTTCGTCCACGATCTTGCAGAGATAATTCTCCGCGATGGCCAACGGCAAATCCGCCACCTCCGCCGCCAACAGATCGCCCGCCCGGCCGGCAGCTCCCGCCTGCTGAATCGCGTGTTGCTGAATCAATTGCGCGGTCTGGTGGGTGCGGCCCTTGCGGAGCGCGGCGACTTTTTGGGAATCGCCCTGCAGGATTTCGATCTGGGCGTAGATGAGAAAATTTTCGATGAGGTGGTGCAACCGCCGGCCGGATTCGGCGATGACTTGCCCCATCTCCGCGATTTCGCCGGGCTGCAAGCTGGCGGCGTCCGACTGCAGGATATCGCCGTAGGCCAGGATGCCGTTGAGGGGCGTGCGGAGTTCGTGCGGCAGCATCAGGCTGATGTTATCCCGTAAATCGGCAAGTTTCTTTTCCGCTTCGGCGCGGAGGGCTTGGATTTTCTTCACCCGAGCCTCCACCGCCGCATACAGCCCTGCGGTGGAGAACGGCTTCGGCAGATAATCGTCCGCGCCCAGTTCCATGCCTTGCCGCATCCCGGCGTTGCCCGCCTGGCCCGTCATCAGGATCACCGAAGTGTTGGCAGTGGCGGGATGATCGCGGATGGCCTGCAACGTCTGATAACCGTTCATCACCGGCATATTGACGTCACAGATGATGAGCTCGGGCGACTCCTTCCGCGCGAGTTCCACGCCCGCAGTGCCGCCGGAGGCGCCGACCACCTCGTAACCACGCTGACGCAACGCCTGCAGCATCATCAGCCGCAAACCTTCTTCGTCGTCAATGACCATTATTTTCATTGCCGGAAAAATTGTTTCTAAAACACCGTCAGCCCCAGCACCGCCACAAAAATACCGAATGCCAACCGCGCCGCGCAACCCGCCCGGACCCGGGCCTCGGTGGCCGTGCCCCATTCCAGCACATCGCGCAGCCGCCAAGGCGAAACCGTGAACCAGATT
The DNA here is from genome assembly GCA_017853785.1 of Verrucomicrobiales bacterium. Classification (GTDB taxonomy): domain Bacteria; phylum Verrucomicrobiota; class Verrucomicrobiia; order Limisphaerales; family JAFMIX01; genus JAFMIX01. The sequence goes on along the minus strand of JAFMIX010000003.1, from coordinate 987 downwards.
CCCGCCACCACCAGCACATAAGCCCAGCCGCTGATGACCCAGCGCCAGTCGGTGTCCGCCCACCGCGCCGTGTCCACCATCAGTTTTGCGAGCAGCAGAAAAACCACCGCCAGCCCGCGCGCCGCCAAAAAATCCTGCACAAAAATGCACGCGCCCACGCCTACCCCGACGAACCCCGCCAGCAGATACGGCTTGAGCGCCGCGAAATCTGCATCCGCCTCCTGCGTCACATTCCATACAAACCAAGCCGTCGCCAGCAGCATCAACGCCACGCCCCACGGCACCGAGCGGGGAAACTTGCGCACCGCCGCTTGGAACGCCGCCGGTTGCAGCAGCCCGTAAACCTGCGGCAACGCGAGACCCAAGCCGAGCAAGATGGACAAAGTTGAGAGTTTCATGCCTTCTATCATTGCGCCGAGAGGATGGCGGATGCAGGCTGGCAGATGGAAGGAAAAAAGCTCGCCCGTTCAGAGTTCATTTGAAGGCCATCACCCCCATTAACTCGCCGCTCGCCGCCCATCGCCGGCTCTTTTCTGCCCCACAAGTCGGGCAAAATCTGTTTGGCTTAGGCCAACCTGCGTGTAGGCAGCCGGCCGCTAAATCGCGACCTTAACTGCAACTTAATTTTTAATCATGAAATCATCTTTACCTACTTCCAAACCGCCGCAAACGGACTGGACTCACAACCTCCTGCATCCCCACTCGCAGCCGCTCGACGCCATCTTCGCCCCGCAATCCATCGCCGTCATCGGCGCCACCGAAACCCCCGGCAGCGTGGGCCGCACCATCCTGGAAAATCTCCAGAAGGGCCGCTTCCCCGGCGCACTCTATCCCGTCAACCCCAAGCGCGACACCGTCCTCGGTCTCAAGGCCTATCCCAGCATCACCGCCGTCCCCGCCCCGCCCGATCTCGCCGTCATCATCACCCCGCCGCCCACCGTGCCCGGCATCATCAAGGACTGCGCCCAACGCGGTGTCAGCGGCGCC
>JAFMIX010000058.1 GCA_017853785.1 Verrucomicrobiales bacterium | reverse complement strand
CCAGCGACCACACCATGCTGGTCGCGAGAATCAGCACGATCACGCCGAGCGACACGAGCGTATCGATCTTCCACGCCGTGTGCGCGAGGAGCATCTTCACGCCCACGAACGACAGCACCACGCCCAGGCCAATCTTGAGGTAGTGGAACTTGTCCATCACCCCCGCCAACGCAAAGTAGAGCGATCGCAGGCCGAGGATCGCGAACACGTTCGACGTATAGACGATGAACGGATCTTTCGTGACCGCGAAGATCGCCGGGATGGAATCCACCGCGAAGATCAAGTCCGTGAACTCCACCAGCAACAGCACCACGAACAGCGGCGTCGCCATGCGGATGCCGTTCTCGCGCACGAAGAATCTGTCGCCGCGATATTCCGGCGTCACCGGCATGAGCTTCTTGAACCAGCGCACGATTGGATTACGCTCCGGATGAATCTCCTCCTCGCGCTTCACGATCATCTTGATGCCCGTGAGGATGAGGAAGCCGCCGAACACATAGATGATCCATGCGAACTTCGTGATGAGCGCCGCGCCCAGCGCGATCATGATGGCCCGCATGATCAGCGCGCCGAGGATGCCCCAGAACAGCACCTTGTGCTGATACACCGGCGGCACGGCGAAATACGAGAACAGGAGCGCGAACACGAACACGTTGTCCACGCTTAACGATTTCTCGATGAGATAACCGGTGAAGAACTCCAGCGCCTTGCCCGAGCCCGCGTAATGCCACACGCCCAGGTTGAACAGGAGCGCGAGCACCACCCACACGCCCGTCCACGTGAGCGATTCCTTCAGCGACACGACGTGCGACTTGCGATGGAACACGCCAAGATCCAACGCGAGCATCGCGAGGATAAACACGTTGAAACCAACCCAGAGCCAGAGTGATTCGTTCATAGTTTTAAATTGTTGTTCAACCGTATCAGGCTTTTCTGCGACGACTAATCGGACTTTCGGAACTCACCGTTAGGAATTGCCGAAGTGTGGTGGCAGAAATCAAAATCGATCCGGGCTCGAACTGCGAGCGTTGCAGCTTGAGGCTTCGGATGACAAATCACCCGTGGGCTTGTGTTTTGGTGGTGCGGGATTAAAGTTTCGGCATGAAGAATGAGGTCGTGGCGGTTAAAATCCGGGGGATTCTGCCCGCAAACAGCGGCTGCGCTGTTTTCATCGGCAATGACGAGAAGGTTTTTGTCATCAACGTCGAGCCGCAAATGGGGCAGGTGATCGGGATGTTTCTGCGCGATGCGCCCAAGGAACGCCCGCTCACGCACGACCTCATGGCCAGCGTTTTCAAGGGGTTCAACATCACGGTAGAGCGCGTCGTCATCACCGACCTGAAGAACTCAACTTATTTCGCCCGGTTGATTTTGCAGCAGCAGAATGAACTCCAGACCGCGCGCAAGATCGTGGAGATCGATGCCCGGCCCAGCGACTGTCTTGCGCTCGCCGCCGCGCAGAAACGCCCCATCTTCGTGACCGCCGCCCTCATGGAGCAGGTGGAGGACATGAGCGAGATTCTCGACCGCATCAACGAGGGCGAATCGGGCGAGGCTGAATAATTTCGCCATGCCCACGCCCGCCGCCAAGCCCGCCAGCAAGCCTGCTGCCCCGCTCATGCTCATCTGCGGCGAGGATGATTTCGCCGTCAAACAGCGGGCGCGGGAAGTTTACCAGAAATGGTGCGAGGAACTCGGCGGGATGGACCACGAGACGATCGACGCCGGCGCGGCCAGCAGCGGCGACGCGCTCAAGGCCTTGGCGAAGCTGCGCGAAGCCTTGCAGACGCTGCCGTTCTTTGGCGGCAGCAAGGCGGTGTGGCTGCGCGACTGCAATTTCCTGGGCGAAGAAAAAAACCTCGCCACCAAAGATGTCACGGAGACCCTCGCCGAAATCGCGCAGGAACTGAAGGAGTTTTCCTGGCAGAACATCCGGCTGCTCATCAGCGCAGGCAAGGCGGACAAGCGCAAGGTGTTTTACAAGTTCGTGGAGAAGTCCGGCGCGGTGGAGACTTTCGCCGGGCTTTCCGCAGATGACCGCGATTGGGCGGAGCAGGCGGCAGGGCTGGCGCGGCGGGAGTTTCGGGCGCAGCAGAAGGATGTTTCGGAGGAGGGTTTGGCGGAATTGGTCGCTCGCGTCGGTCCAAATGCGCGATTGCTCAATAACGAGATTGAGAAACTCACGCTCTCCGTCGGAGCGCGGGCGGAGATTGAGGTGGCGGATGTCCGCGCTGTGTGCATCCAGAACAAGACGGCCCGGGCCTTCGCGCTCGGCGATGCGCTGGGGGATCGCAATCTCCCGCTGTTGCTACGACGGTTGGACGAGGAGCTTTGGGAGATGCAGTTTGACCGCGACAAGTCGGAGATTGGGCTGCTTTACGGCCTGATTGGAAAAGTGCGGGCCTTGTTGTTTCTCAAGGAGATGGTTGCCGAGGGATGGTTCAAGCCGACGAATGATTACAATGGGTTTAAAGCCCAACTGGAGCGCGTGCCTCCGGAAAAACTGCCGGAAGACCGGCGCTTCAACCCGCTGTCGTTAAATCCTTATGTGTTGTTCAAAGCCCTGCCGCAGGCCCGGCAATATACTCAGGCAGAGCTGGTGCAAGCGATGGATTTGCTGCTCCAGTGCAACCGCCAGTTCGTGAGCAGCGGTCTGGATGGCACGTTGGTGTTGCAACAGGCTCTGGTTAAGATTGTTGGGCCGGCAAACCCGTCCCCGGCTCGGCGCTCTTGATGAAGTGATGCGGGAGGAGTCGATGATTGTCAACGGTTGCTCCAACGCAAAATACGGGAAGAATATTCGTTGTCTATGAGAGGCTGCTCGTGCTACTTTTAGGGATATCCGATAACAGAGCAAACCGAGAACTTTTTTCCAGCAATGAATTTTCGCGTCAAACCCCTCCTGTTCTGCGGGCTTCTGTTGATCGGAAGTATCCGCTGGTCCACCGCCCAAGAAGTTGTCAGCGGGATTTTTGGGTTTAACAAGCTGACCCTCATTGGCGGCTCGGACACATTTGTTTCCCTGCCCTTTGCCCGGCTGCCAGACAGCACCGTGTTAGTCAGTTCGACGAGTTCCAGTAATATCATCCAAGTTCAAGGCACGCCGGGCTGGACGAATAATCAATTCGTCTACGCCGTAGGAGCGCAATCCAACAGCTACTACGTCCGCATTGAATCCGGGGCGCTGGAAGGCCGCTATTTCAACGTCACCAGCAACACTACCAACACGCTCACGGTAGATCTTAATGGTGGTTCGCTCGCCGGTCTAACATTCAGCAATCAGGTTTCAGTGATTCCGCACTGGACGCTCGCCTCCGTCTTTGGCTCGGAAGGCAATGGGATTGTCCTTTCCACCTCAACCACCCTCCGAAAAACCGAGGTGCTTGTGCCCAGTTTCAATGGCACGGGCATCAACTTGAGCGCGGCCACGACGTATTTCTACTACACTAACGCCGGCAGTGTTAATTGGCGCCGCGTGGGCGCGTCTACCAATTGCAATGATGATATCATACGTCCCAACGGGTACCTGCTTATCCGCCATAAGGCAGGACCAAATACCACCTTTGTTTCCTTGGGGGATGTCATATTGACCAAGGTCAACATTCCCTTGGTGGTAAACGCCTCCAACAAGCAGGACAATTTTGTTTCGATGCCGCGTCCACTGGATTTGTCTCTGAACGATTCCGGGTTGATTGCCAGCGGCGCATTCGTCCCCAGCACCAGCACCACCCTCCGCAAAGACGAGTTGCTTGTGTTTGATAACGCTGCCACCAATGTGAATAAATCTGCCGCCTCAACCTTTTTTTATTTCACTGGCAGTTCTAGTTGGCGGAAGGTGGGACTCACCAACGATTACGGCACTTCCAACATCTTTCAACCAGGATCGGGCTTTATTATTCGCAAGGCTGCATCTGCCGTAATACCTGTTTGGACGAACAGTCCGACCTATACCAACAATTGATTTTATGCAAATTGTGAAACGCAAACACGCTCTATTGCTTGCCTTTGGTTTATTGGCCCTGCCGGTTGAGAAAGTCTTCGCCACGGTCACCATTAATGTGGCTGGTGAAACCTTGAAAACTGGGGGGGGGAGTTCTCCCATGCCCACCACCGGACTTGTCATTCTTGTTGCCACCACCAACGGCACGACTTTCGGCGGCCCCACGGCGGCCTCGTTTGCGTCCGGCCCAGGTGACTTTGAAGTTGCGCGGTGGAATCTCTCAGGAACCGGCGTTCCCGGGCAGTTTAGCGACGTCGTCAGCGAACGCGCCCTGTCTGGGGGACTCGCCGCCGGTCAAGCATTGGCTTTATATTGGTTCCCAACGCTCACAATCGGCGCAAGTGCACCCGGAGCCGGCACCAGCTATGGTTTCTATCGGGATTCGGTTGCTAATGGGACGGCTGGCAGCGGGACTGACGGGAGCGATCCTTGGTTCGTGCCCTCAGATAACAGCACCGTGGCCATTTATTTCGCCACTGTTACAGGTGCTGATGGCAATGCGCTTGGCAGCGTTCCCAATTCCGCCGGATACGCCAGCTACACCGTTCCCGGCGGCAACACCGCTCCCGTTGCCAATGCTGACGGCCCGTTCTACCGCGCTCCCGGCCTCTCCGTCAAAATTCCCATCGCCACCCTGCTCGCCAATGACACCGATGCCGAGACCAACACCATTACCTTCACTGGCATCACCGGCAACAGCACCAACGGTGCGGTCTTGACCACGAACGCCACCTATGTGATTTATCCCTCCAATGTCAGCAATGTTTCCGACCGTTTCAGCTATACCATCAGCGACGGTCAGGGCGGCGTGAGCACTGGCTTGGTTTACGTTGCCATCAGCACCGACGTTTACGGTCAGGCCGTGAGCATCACCAACGCCTCCGGCAGCTTTATTGCCACTTTTGCCGGCGTTCCCACCTACAGCTACACTGTGCAACGCGGCACCAATGTGGGCTTCACTGGCACCGTGGTGGATCTCGTCACCACCAACGCTCCCGCCGCTGGCTTGTTCAAATGGACGGATAGCAATCCGCCCAGCCCGCTCGCCTTCTACCGGCTGCGCTACAACAGCCCGTAGTCCCGCCGCCCTCGGCGCGGCTCAACCATACGCCGGCTTCAAATTCCATTCGTTGATCAGTTCGCGGGGAATCTCGTTGAGAAAACGCGACGGCGTCTGAAACGTGTCGCCGCTGCCGCCGAATCCGCCGCGCATGAACGGATAACTCAGATACAACTCGTCTTTCGCCCGCGTCACGGCCACATAGAAGAGCCGCCGCTCCTCCTCCTCGCCCTCAGTGCTGTCCAACGAACGGCCTGAGGGAAACAGCCCGTCGCACAACATGATTACGAACACCACGCCGAACTCCAGTCCCTTGGCCTGATGGATGGTCGAGAGCCGGATGCGTTCCGCGTCCGGGTCGGCGGTCTTGTCGTCCTCGGCCTCGACGTTGGTGAGCAATGCGAGCTGCGTCAGAAATTCCTCCACGCTCGGGAACGGCTGCGCGAAGACCGCCAGCTGCTCCAGTTCCTCCAGCCGGCGCTCAAAGTTGTCGTAAGTCGCCTTCAGGTGATCCTCGTAACCCGCCTCGATGACCAACTGGATCATCTTCGCCGCGCTTTTCCGCGTGGGTTCGGCTTCGAGTTGGGAAATCGTGGCGCCGAATTGCGCCCAGCCCACCGCCGCCTTCTTCGGCACGGACTTCGCGCACTCCTGCAACTTGGCGGCGATGCTCCCGGGCTTCTCCAGCTTCCATCCGCCAGCTTCCAGCCTCGCTCCAAAACTCTGAAAGAGTTTCTCCGCGCCTTTCGCCGCGATGCCCGGCAGCAGTTGTGCCAGCCGTTTGAACGAAATCTCGTCGCGCGGGTTCACCACGAACTTCAGATACGCCGTCACGTCCTTGATGTGCGCCTGTTCAAAGAACCGGATGCCGCTGGTGATGGCGAACGGAATGTTCCGCCGCGTCAGCTCCAACTGCAGTTCCAGCGCGTGAAAATGGGAGCGGTAGAGCACGGCGACACCGTTGAGGTTCACCCCTTCCTCGTGCAGTTCGCCCACGCGCTGGGCGATGAACGCCGCCTGCTGCGCCGCGTCCGCGCACGAGACAAGCGCGGGCTTGAGGCCGGATTTGCGCGCGGGGGCGAGTTCCTTGGTGAACTGGTTCACGTTCGCGGCGATGGCGGCGTTGGCCAAACGCAGGATTTCCGGCGTGCTGCGGTAATTGGTCTCGATCTTGTAGGTCTTCGCGCCGGGATAGCGTTCGGGGAATTTCAGGATGTTCGCGAAGTTCGCGCCGCGCCAGGCGTAGATGCTCTGCGCGTCGTCGCCCACGACCATGACGTTCTTGTGCCGCCCGGCGAGCAGGTCAATCAGGTCGCTCTGGAGCTTGTTCGTGTCCTGATACTCGTCCACCAAGATGAATTGGAAGCGCCGCTGATAGTGCTCGCGCACCTCGGCGTGTTCCTGCAGCAGCTCGAGCCAGAGCGCGAGGAGGTCGTCGAAATCCATCGCGTTGGTGGCGCGCTTGCGGGCGGTGTAATCCTGGGCAAGCGCGGCGATCTTATCCGTGTGTTCGACGAAATAGCCGTATTGCACGTCAATGATTTCGGCGATGGAGCGGTGGGTGTTGTTCGCCAGCGAAAAGATTTCCACCAACACGTCCGGCTTGGGGAAAAGTTTGCCCTTCGTATCAATGCCCGCCGTGGTGAGGCAGGCCTTGACCAGATCCTTGGCGTCGTCGCGGTCAAGGATGGTGAAGTCGCGGCCATAGCCAAGCAGCGCGGCGTGTGTGCGCAAAATCCGGGCGCCGATGGAGTGGAAAGTCCCGCCCCACAGCGCCGGCAACGGCTGGCCCAGCAGTTCGGCCACGCGGCGCATCATTTCGCCGGCGGCCTTGTTGGTGAAGGTGAGCAGCAGGATGCGGTCGGCGGGGACTTCTTGCTCCAACAGATAGGCGACGCGGTAGGTGAGGGTGCGGGTCTTGCCCGAACCCGCGCCGGCTATGACGAGCGCCGGGCCGGGCGGCGCGGTGACGGCGGCGTGCTGCTGCTCGTTCAGTTCCCGGGCGTAATCAATCTGCAGATTCACCGGTGGCGTGAACGGTTGCAGAATGTAGTCGTGCGACATGGCGGGAATGAAACGGGCAAATGCGCCGGGACAAAAGGAAATACTTACGCCGGGCGGGTGAGGAAGGCGGTATCGCCGGCGGCCTGTTGCAGGCGTTGCCGCAACCGCTCGATGTTGGCTTCGACTTTGTCGAGATACCAGTTCGCGCCGTCGGGATAGGGCTGGTTGAAATAACGGAACACGCCGCCAAAGTCCCGGTCGAGTTTGCGTTTCACGTAGTTGTCCCAGAACGCGGGCGTTTTGCGCAGGAGGTCGTTGGCGCTGGAGAACATCGTCACCACATTGGCCTTGTGGCCGGAGTGTTTTGCGGCTTCGGCAAACTCGGCGTAGAGGATCGGCAGCTTGTCGATGTAGTCGGCGGCGGCCATCTGGCCGAGCAGGTCGGCGGTGCCCAGGATATGGCCGCAGATTTTTTCCTCCGCGCTGGGAAATTCCAGCACGCTCAACGCGGCGTCCACGCCGGTGCAGCGGATCATGTTTTGGACGGAAACGATCTCCCGCTGGAGAAAACTCTTTTCCCCGAGCAGTCGCGCGGCAAATTCGGCGCTGCGGTTGACGTGGGTGACGGTATATTTCGCGCCCGTGCCCTCGGTGTCGTTGCGCTGTTTCAGATAACCGGTGTCATGCAGCAGGATGCCGATGAGGCCGAGTTCGACGAGGCGTTGTGGCAACGGGGGGATCGCCTGCGCGGCTTGGCGGCATTGAAGCAGGCGGGCCATGCAGAGCGTCCCCTGCAACGTGTGTTCGAAATCGTGATAACGCGCATCAATCGGCTGGTAATCCGCGTAACGGCCGGTGAAGCAATCCGTGGCCCAACCGAAGATGCGCGGCACGAACTGGGGGTCGCCCTTGGGGAACATGCCGCGGTAGGCGGCTTGCGTGGCGGCCTCGACTGCTGCCGGATCGGTGGTGGCAACCGGTAGAAACATCACGGCAAAACTAATCAAGCGGCCGCGCGATTGCACGGCTTTTTGCCGGCACCCCCGTGAATATCTTTCGACATAAAACTCTGGATAAATTGGGGGAAATGGCTAATTTTAAAAAACGGAAACCAGTGGCTACCGATACTCCAACAAAAAAACGCGTGCTTGTCGTGGATGATGAGCCGCTCGTCTGCGCGGCCATCTGCATGCTGCTCAAGATTGACGGCTATGAGGTCGAAACCTCCAGCGATGGTTTTCAAGCGCTGGCAAAGTTGGCGGGGGTCGGGTTTGATCTTGTGCTCGTGGACTATGAGATGCCCGGCATGAAAGGGGATCAACTGGCCGCCACCATCAAACAGCACCTTCCGCGGCAACCCGTTGTCATGCTGACCGCGCACGGCGAAATGCTCCGCGCCTCCGGCCGGCCGCTTACCGGCATCGACCTCATCGTGGACAAACCCTTCCGGCTCGAAACCCTGCGCGCAGGCATCGCCCGGGCCTTCGCCCTTTACGCTCCGGCCTGACCGCGCCGCTGGGCGCTTGCGTAATTTTTCCCTCGCATTAAGCTGTCAACCATGACGGCACCACTTGTTGACGCGAGCAATCACCAGAAACTTTCCACCCTCGGCGAGCGCGTGCTCGCTGGCGGCCACGTCACCCGCGCCGAAGCGATGTGGCTCTTCAACCTCGAATCCTCGGCCGACATTCTCGATCTGCTCTCTTGGGCCAATCGCATCCGCGAACATTTTAAAGGCAACAAGATCCATCTCTGCTCCATCGTCAACGCCAAGGCCGGCGCGTGCTCCGAGAATTGCAGCTTCTGTGCCCAGTCCGCCCACTACCAGACCGGCTCGCCCAAATACGGATTCGTGGACCCCGAGCCCGTTGCCGAAGCCGCCGCTGAAGCGAATAAAAATGCCGTTACCGCTGTCGGTCTCGTCGCTGCATGGAAAGGCTTGAACGAAGGCCCCATGCTCGACGAAGTCTGCGACCGCATCCGCGAAATGAAAGCCGGCGGCCAGACCCGGCCCGACGCCTCGCTGGGCCTCATCAAGTCCCAGAAAGTCGCCGACCGCCTCAAGGAAGCCGGGCTGGAATGCTACGGCCACAACCTCGAGAGCTCGCGCCGTTTCTTTCCGCAGACCTGCACTACGCACACCTTCGACGAGCGCCTCGAAACCATCGGCTACCTGAAAAAAGCCGGCATCAAAATCTGCTCCGGCGGCATCATCGGCCTGGGCGAGACCCGTGAAGACCGCTGCGACCTCGCCTTTGAATTGAAAGCCATCGGCGCGAACGTCGTGCCCGTGAACATCCTCAACCCCATTCCCGGCACGCCGTTCGCCAACAACGAGCGCCTGCCCGTGATGGAAATCCTGAAGACCATCGCCTGCTTCCGCTTTATCCTGCCGCGACAGGAGATCATGATCGCCGGCGGACGCACCGTGAATCTGCGCGATGCCCAGAGCATGATTTTCATGGCCGGCGCGAGCGCTTTGATGGTCGGCAACTATCTCACCACGCTGAACCAGTCGGTGGAAAAAGACCTCCAGATGCTCAAAGACCTCGGCCTCGACCCGAACTGGGACAGCCACGATTTCAGCGATCAGGCAGAAGGCGGCTGCGGGTGCGGCAAATCCAGTTGCGAAACCGAGGCCGTGCTGGCTTGATGGTCGCAATGCAGCGGCTCGGCAAAAACCATGGCGGCTACCACGGCGAGACGATTGACATCCGCGCGGTTCTCGGCGAGTTGAAGGCCGCCGCGGTCGCCCACGGCTGGAGTGCTGAAACTTTCTACCGGATTGGCGACCTCGAACTGCTCGCCTTGCAGCGTGCCCCGCTCTCAACTCGCGACTCTCAGCCATCAACTCGCCTTTACATCTCCGCCGGCATTCACGGCGACGAACCCGCCGGGCCGCTGGCCGCGCTCCGCCTGCTTCAGGAAAATCAATGGCCGGCGGACGCGGAAGTCTGGTTGCTTCCGTGTCTGAACCCGACCGGTTTTATCCTCAACTCCCGCGAGAATGACGGCCGCAAGGACTTGAACCGCGATTATCGCCACCTGGAGACGGAGGAGGTGGCCGCGCACATCCGCTGGTTGGAGCGCCAGCCGAAGTTCGATGTGGCGCTATGCCTGCACGAGGATTGGGAAGCGCACGGCTTCTACGTCTACGAGCTGAATCCGGACCGCAAACCGTCGCTCGCGGAGGATATGGTAGCTGCCGTGGCGCGTGTTTGCCCGATCGATTTGTCGCCGGTGATCGAAGGCCGCGAAGCCAAGGGTGGCATCATCAATCCCAGCCTCGATCCGGCCACGCGCGCCCGATGGCCCGAAGCTA
>JAFMIX010000057.1 GCA_017853785.1 Verrucomicrobiales bacterium | reverse complement strand
GACCGGGCTCAACCTTATGGACCAGTGAAGTGTTAGTCCGAGCATTGGTTGGAGTCGTAGCCCGACCGGAGCGGGGAATGGACCGCGCCGCGCCCCAAATCCCGCCGGACTCTCCTAACCCAACCGGCTGTGCGGTCTCTCCTGATTGTATTCCCGCCGGTAGTCGCCCACGACCACCCGCGCCTCCGGCAACGGCCACAGTTGTTCCCGGTTCAAATATTCGTCCCGGAACCGGCCATGAAAGCTTTCCACAAAGCCGCTCTGCCACGGACTGCCCGGCTCGATGTAGATCGGTTTGATTTGTTGAGCTTTGACCCATGCTTGCACCTGCTTGGCGATGAACTCCGAGCCGTTGTCGCCCTGTAGATTTTCCCGCGCGCCATGCTGCTGGATGGCTTTCTGCAACCAGACCAGCACATCGTCCGATTTCAACGCCCGTTCCGCCCACAGCACCGCAGTGAACCCGCTCGCGGCCAGCAGGCCGATGACGAGGCTGCGCCATATCCAAGTCCGAAAAAAAATCAGTGCTCACATCTTTCTTCTGTTACTCTGGTGTAAGTTTTGCCCGAACTGCTGTGTGTTTGCCCGGAGTTTGTTTTGCTTTTGCACCGGGGTTTGGCGTCGGCATTTTTGCGCCGACATCCTCCCGCCAGGTGTGGAGTTTTTCCAGCAGCACTTTCACACGCCCGGGTTCATCCGCTGCGAGATTGTGTTTTTCACGCAGGTCGGTGGCGAGATTAAACAGTTCCACTGCGCCGTCTTCATACCACTCGATGAGTTTCCAATCGCCATCCCGCACCGCGCCAAAGGGCGCTCCGCCTTGATTGCCATAGTGCGGATAATGCCAGAACACCGGGCCGCGCGTTTGCGGCTCACCGCGCAACGCCTTCACAAAGCTGACGCCATCCTGATGCTGCTGCGGCAGCGCGGGCAGCCCGACCAGTTCCAGCAGCGTCGGATAAAAGTCCGGGCTGGTCGTCACCGCGCCGCAAACACTTCCCGCTTTCGTCACGCCCGGAGCTGCGATGATCAACGGCTCGCGCACCCCGCCTTCATACGCCCATCCCTTGCCGCCACGTAAAGGCAGGTTGGAAGTCGGCGAACCTTCGGATGTGGACAGGCCGCCGTTGTCCGACGTGAAGACCACGATTGTCTTCTCGCGCACGCCCGCGGCTTCGAGCGCCTGCAACACCTTGCCCACCGCCTGATCCATCGCCTCGACCATCGCCGCGTAGATCGCGTGATCCTGCACCAACCGCACCTGGCGCTCCCGTTCCTGCCCCGATTTTGGGGAACGGTCGGGCAGCGCGGCGGCTTTGACCTCGTATTTTTTTTGCAAATCCTCCCGCGCCATCAATGGCGTGTGGACGGAATAAAAACTCAAGTAGGCGAGGAACGGTTTATCCTTGTTCGCCTGGATGAACTTCGCCGTCTCTGTCGCGAGGCGGTCGCACAGATGCTCGCCCGGCGGGCCGTCAGATAACCGCGGATTGCCATAGGGCGAGAAATATTTCTTGCCGCCGTAAGGCCCGCCAGCCGTGCCGCCGCCCATGTTGGTGTCAAAGCCCTGGTCTTCCGGCCAATGATTGGTCGGGCCCAGATGCCACTTGCCCGCAAAAAACGTCGCATAGCCAGCGGCCTTGAACAATTCCGCCAGGGTCGTCGCCTGCAGCGGCAGCGCCTCGGCGTAGGACGCCGGCAGGAGTTTCGTGGGCCGCGTCCACTTTCCCGGTTGCGCCGCGCCGATGTAATCCGTGATGCCGACGCGCTGCGGATACTTGCCCGTGAGAATACTCGCTCGCGTGGGCGAACAAACCGGGCAAGCCGCATAGGCGTCCGTAAACCGCATCCCGCGCTTGGCGAGCGCGTCGATGTTCGGTGTTTCGTAAAAACTGTTGGGATTGTTCGCGCCGATGTCCATGTAGCCCAGGTCGTCCACGAGGAAGAAAACAATATTGGGTTTCCCGACCGCCGGCACAGCCTGACTCGGCGCGCTGCCACAAAGACCAGCCAGCAGCAGGAACAGCAATCGTTGAACCATGCCCGGAGCTTAACGAATCACTTGCGGCTGTCCAACAAATCAGAGGTCAGGGCGTGACTCGGATCGCGCCGAAGCACGATGGCAAGCAGCTTCTTGGCTTGAACTTTCCGACCGAGACCCAGTCGCGCCGGCGCCTCCTGCCGGCGCTGCAGATTATCATCGAGCAACAACATCCTCGGCAGCGAGGTAGCGAAGTAATCAATCTTCGCTTTCGCCTTCGCCAACTGTTGCGCGTAAGTCAGCAGATCGCGAAGAAGCTTCTTTGCCTTCGCACTCTGCCCTGGTTTTTCCAGCGACAGCGCCGAGCAATATGTCATCTCGCTGAATGCGCGGCGCAGTGACGGCGCTCATGGCAATTCAACCCTCAACTCAGTCATGCCTTTAAAACGGCGGCTTGGGTTTGGAGGCGGAGCCCATACAAGTCGCTCCGCAGTGGTAATGCCGCCACTGGTCGGCGACCATCAGGGCGCAGCAGAATCCGCCGGGGTCGCCGCCCACGTGCGCACCAAGTCCGGAAACCGGCACGCGTCGCACGCCGCGTTCGAGGCGTCGCAGAAGTCCCGCACGATCTGCTGCAAGCCCTGCTGCGCCGCCGCCGTGGCGAACAACTTCCGCCCGGCCCCGCTCAGCAAGCGCTGCCGCGCCAGCTTCAGCACCGCATTATCCTCCGCGGCCGGCCATGAGAAATACCGCCGCTCGATCTCGCGCTGCAGTTCCACGCTTCCACCCTCGTGCGCCCGCGACCACAACCACGGCAGCACCACGTTCACCGCCAAGTCGGTCACCCGCGTGACGCCCAGCAACGGTTGCGGTTTAGCGAGCCGCGCTGAACGCAATGTCCAGTGCCACGACCAGAAATCATCGCGCTCCACCTGCAAGACTTCCAACAAAGCCTCCGCCGAAGACTCCGCCGCCACACACCACCGCTCCAGCCGCGCCGGCAAATTTCCCGCCGCCAGCCAATGCGCCGCGAGCGCGAGCCGCCGCTGCGGGTGATTCGCCGGGCGCAGGCCGTTGAACTTCCACGCCGCGCGCGGCAGGATCAACCCGCCGAACTCCTCGCGCTCGCGCCACCAGAAGTCCCACACGCGCCGCAGATAATCATCCGGGCCTGACTGCGCGCGCGTCAGCTCCGTTGGCAGCAAACCGCCGATGCCGAGCAGTCGCGATTGCAGCGTGAGCGCGTCCGCCTTTTTCCCTGCGTGCAATTCTGACCGCAACTCCGCCAGCCGCTGCATCGGCCAGACGTTCTGTTTGTAGCCGAGCGCGCGGAACAAGCCCTCCCATAACGCCTGCTCCCAGCCCGCCTGCCGTGCCCGCGCCGCGAACGCCGACGCCTTGCCGTGCAGTCGCACCGTCGCCGCCTGCGTTAACAACCCGGACAACTTTTCCGGCGGCAAATCGCGCAACGGGGCGGCGCAACGCCCCCGAAAATTCTCCGGCAGACTTTCCGCCGGTTCGCCGCCACACCACAGGTCCAGTTCCCGCAATGGCGCGTCCAGCACAGCGGGCAACGCCAAGGTTGCGGGCAGCCCGGTGACATCGCGCCCGGCTTCCCACACGACGTGCAGGATGACGTTCTTGAAATCAGGATTGGCCGCGTGCCCGTGCGTGCGCCAACCGCCGGAAACCAGATCAATCTCCACATCGCCGGAACGCGGCGGCTCGGCCTCGAACTGGATCACCGCACTGCGAAAATCCGGTCCTGCCGCGCGATTGTGGAAACCCGGATGAATCACCCGCACGCTCCGCCCGTCCAACGTCCGCAACCGGTCGCGCTGAAGCCGCTGCTGCTGCCAGATGGCTTGGAGCAGTTTCTCCGGCGGTGGCGTCACGCCCTCGTGCAAGCGGGCGACGCCGCCGGCCGGAACGCGCCAGCGGGCATAGAAATTGAGCGGCGACATGACGCCGATGCTTTTGCGCGGACGGGTTTGCAAAGTCAAGCCGGCGCGCGTAAAATTTGCACTGCTGCCAAGGACTGGAACGCAGCGGATGATTGAACAAAACGAATCAGGCAACTGTCGGGAAGATATGAACTTGTTGGAAAAAACATTCTTGGTTTGCGGCATCGCGTTGACCGCCGTGACCGCCCCCGCCGTCAACATCACGCCGAAACCCGGCGCGGACGCCGCCCCCGGCCGCAGCGACCAGGAAATCCCCGACACCATCCGCCGCGACGCGGTTGTAACTGCCGTCGAGCGCGCCATGCCCAGCGTCGTCAACATCGCCACCGAGACGCTCGTGAAAGTGCGCGACCCGTTTGAACAGTTCTTCCAGGAATTCTGGTCGCCCTACCACCAGCAACAGCAGCAAGTGCGTTCCCAATACAATCTCGGCTCGGGCGTCATCATCGACGAGGACGGCTATCTCGTCACCAACGACCACGTCGTGCGGCGTGCCGACAAGATCCAGATCCAGCTCGCCACCAGCAAGGACGTTTACGAAGCCAAACTCATCGCCAGCGACCCGAAGAACGACATCGCACTGCTCAAGATCAACGCCCCGCCGGGAACGAAATTCACCGCCATCAAGTTCGCGCCCAACGATGACCTCCTGCTCGGCGAAACCGTCCTCGCCCTCGGCAATCCCTTCGGTCTCGGCGGCTCGGTCAGCCGGGGCATCCTGAGTTCCAAGAGCCGGATGCGCCCCGCCGCCGGTCAGGATTTGGAGATTCCCAACTGCCTCCAGACCGACGCCGCCATCAACCCCGGCAACTCCGGCGGCCCGCTCGTCAACCTGCGCGGCGAACTCATCGGCGTGAACGTCGCCGTGCTGGAACAATCCGGCGGCCGCATCGCCCGCGGCATCGGCTTCGCCATCCCCATCCAACTCGTCACCGATGCGCTCGGCCACGCGTTCACTCCCGAAGCCACCCGGCAGCTCTGGTTCGGCGCGGAAGTCCGCCCCGGCACCACGCCACTCACCATCACCGCCGTGCAAGCCGGCAGCCCCGCCGCCCTCGCCGGCCTCAAGGTTGGCGACCAGATCCAACAGGTGAACCACCAGACGCCACGGAGCTTCATCCAATTCAATGAACTCCTCGCGAACAGCCCGAAACCCAGAGTGCTGTTCGCCATCCAGCGGCTCGGCGAAACCAAGGAACTCACCGTCACGCTCGTGCCGGAAAAAGATTTCTTCAACGCTGATCTCGTGCAGCGCCGGATCGGACTCACCTTGCAGGAGATAACGCCGCAGCTCGCGCAAACCCTCGGCCTCGGCAACACCACCGGGCTCATCGTCGCCGGAGTGGAAGCCATCGGGCCCGCCGCTGCCAGCCTCAAGCCCGGCGCCGTCATCACCGCCGTGGACGGCCAGCTGCCCGCCAACCTCACCACGTTTGCCAAGATGCTTCACGCCAAAGTAAAGGGCGACACCGCCCGGCTCGGCGTGGTGCTGCAACAGCGCCAAGGCAACTTCGTGCTTTACCGGCAGGGAGTCGTGGAAATCCCGGTGCAGTGAACCGAATTTTTGTTGGCTGACGCCCCGTTTTTCAGGTTAAGCTTCCCGCCGATTCATCCCAGTCGCCCGATGATCCAAGTTTCCGAATTGACCAAGCGCTATGCCGGCCACACCGCAGTGGCCGGCATCTCCTTCCATGTCCAGCGCGGCGAGATCGTCGGCCTGCTCGGGCCCAACGGCGCGGGCAAAAGCACCACCATGCGCATCCTCACCGGCTTCCTGCCCGCCACGCACGGCAAGGTGCGCGTGGCTGGCTTCGATGTCGCGACTGAATCCGCCGAAGTCCGCCGCCGCATCGGGTATATGCCCGAAAACAATCCGCTCTATCCCGAGATGCGCGTCCGCGAATACCTGAAATTCCGCGCCCGCCTCAAAGGCTTGCCCCGCGCTCGCGCCAACGCCCGGGTCGATGTCGTCCTGCAGCAATGCTCCCTCACTGAGGTGAGCCGGAAAACCATCGGTCACCTTTCCAAAGGCTACCGCCAGCGCGTCGGCCTTGCGGATGCGCTCGTGCACGAACCCGAGCTCATCATCCTTGACGAGCCGACCATCGGCCTCGACCCAAATCAAATCCGCTCCGTCCGCCAGCTCATCAAGGATTTGAGTCCAAAGCACACCATCCTCATCTCCACCCACCTGCTGCACGA
Source organism: Verrucomicrobiales bacterium (assembly GCA_017853785.1). Lineage (GTDB taxonomy): Bacteria > Verrucomicrobiota > Verrucomicrobiia > Limisphaerales > JAFMIX01 > JAFMIX01. Next base: position 4,271 of record JAFMIX010000057.1, on the reverse strand, counting down.
AGCCGAACTGACCTGCCACCGCATGATCATTTTACGTGAGGGTAAAATCATCGCCGCCGGCACGCCGGACAGCCTGCAGCAGTCAGTCCGGCAGAGCCTGAAGGTCATCGCCGAGCTCGCCGCGCCGGAAGCCGAATTGAAACAATGCTGGGAGCAACTACCCGAGGTCGCCCTCTTCGACATCGTCGCAACCGATAACGGTTTTCACCGCTGCGCCCTCACGCCACATGGCGGGGCGGATCTGCGCCCGCAGGTTTTCGCCCTGGCCAAACAGCGCGGCTGGACGCTCCGCGAACTTACCCGCAACCGGCATTCACTCGAAGATATCTATGTGCGCCTCACCCGCCGGCACGAGGAGGAGGAGGAAGAATTCTGATGCAAGCCTACCTCACTCTCACCCGCCGCGAACTGGCCGCGTATTTAAACTCCATGACCGGCTACGTCGTCATCGCCGCCGCGGTGTTCCTCACCGGCTTGAGCTTCACCGTGCTGCTCCTGAAGTTGCAGGACACCCCCACGCCCGCCCCGCTGACGGAACTCTTTTTCGCCACACCGTTCTTCTGGCTCATCATCCTCCTCGCCGCGCCGGTCATCACCATGCGCCTCTTCGCCCAGGAACGCTTCGCCGGCACCTTTGAAACCCTGATGACGGCGCCGGTCAGCGATTTGCAGGTGGTACTCGCCAAGTTCACCGCCGCCTGGCTGTTCTATCTGCTCATGTGGCTGCCGCTGCTCGCGAGCAGCTTCATCCTGCGCCGCTTTACCAGCCTGCCCGCCGCGCTGGACGCCGGCACGCTCGGCGGCGCCTTCCTCGGCATCGCCCTGCTGGGCGGCGTGTTTGTGGCGGGCGGCTTGCTCGCCTCGGCGGTCACGCGCAGCCAGATCATCGCCGCGATGCTCTGCCTCGTGGGCGGCGTGACGCTGTTCCTGTTGAGCTTCCTCGGTGACCGCGTCGATGCCATCAGCACCCGCCTCGCCCAGGTCTGCAACCATCTCAACCTTTTCGACCACATGAACGACTTCGCGCGCGGTGTGGTGGACACGCGGCCCGTTGTCTTCCTCCTCAGCCTCACCGCGCTGTTCCTGTTCCTCACCCTGCGCGTCTTGGAAAGCCGCCGCTGGAGATAACATGGCTTCTGAACCTTCCACCGCCCCCAGCTTTTCCGCCGGCCGCAACTGGGCGCATCGCCTCAACGTCGCCGCCGCCATCCTCGTCGTGCTCACGCTTGGCGGGATGCTGAACTACCTTGCCGCCCGCCATTACGCCCGCATGCCGCTCTCCGACCAACGCCGCACCCAGCTCTCCCCGCAGACGCTGCGCGTCCTGCGCTCGCTCACGAACGAAGTCCGCGGCACCATCTTCTTCGACGCGCGCGGCCAGGAGGAATTGCACGGCCTCACCACCGCCCTGCTCCGCGAATACAACTACGCCAATCCCAAGGTGGTCTTCAAAACCGTGGACCCCGTCCGTCAGCCTGCCAAAGCCGAGCTTTTCCTCGCGCGCTACAAGCTCACCGGCCTGAAGGATAAAAATTTCATCCACCTCGACTGCGGCGGCCGCACCAAGGTCATCTACGAAAGCGAACTCTCCGACTACGACCTGAACGCCGTCCTCTCCGGCCACGACAAGGAATTCCACCGCATCGCCTTCAAGGGCGAAATGCTGTTCACCACCGCCCTCTTCAACCTCGCCAACCCGCGCCAATACAAAATCTGTTTCCTCCAAGGCCACGGCGAACACGACCCCGACAAAACCGAAACCCCGCACGGATACGGCAAATTCGCCGCCATCCTCGCCGAACGCAGCAATGCCCGCTGGGAAAAACTCACCCTGCTCGGCACCAACGATATCCCCGCCGACTGCCAGCTCCTCGTCATCGCCGGCCCGCGCCTGCCCTTCGAAACCGTCGAGCTGGAAAAAATCAGCCGCTTCCTCCACCAAGGCGGCCGGCTCTTCGCCCTCATCGGCAACCTCGCCTACACCGGCAGCCGCCAGACCGGCCTCGAAAAATTGCTCGCCGAATCCGGCATCGGCGTCGCCGCCAACATGGTCTTTGACCCCAAAAATTCCCCCACCGGCAACGACCTCCTCACCGCCGGCATGAACCGCGCCCATCCCATCATGAAAGCGCTCATGTCCGATGACGCCGACCTCCGCCTCCGCCTCGTCCTCCCCCGCGCCGTCGGCAAATCCACCACCACCACCAACGCCGGCCCCGATGCCCCACAGGTGACCGTCCTCGCCACCACCAGCGAAGCCGGCACGAGCGCCAGCGAGATCCGCGATGGCGTTCCCTACCGCAACCCCTACACCGACCGCACCGGCGTCTTTCCCCTCATGGCCGCCGCCGAACAGGGCAGCGTCAAAGGCATCACCACCGAACGGGGGGCCATGCGCCTTGTCGTCGTCGGCGACTCCCTCGGCCTCGACAATGAACTCATCGACACCGCACCCGCCAACCATTACTTCGCCGCGCTCGCCGTGGATTGGCTGCTCGACCGCCCGGAAGTGTTGTTGCAAGGCCTCCTGCCCCGCCCGCTCAAAGAATACCGCATCATCATGACTGCCGGGCAGCAGAAGGTCGTCGCCGCCATCCTGCTCGCCGGCCTCCCCGGCATCGTGCTGCTCCTCGGCGGGCTCGTCTGGTGGCGCCGGCGCTCATGAAACCGCGCGTGACATTGATCCTGCTCGCGCTCACCCTCGCGCTCGGGGCCTACATCTACTTTTACGAACGCCACACCGGCGCGACCGGCGCCGCCGCCGTGCCTGGCCGAATTCTCCCCGGACTCAACTCCACCGCAGTCAGCACCCTGCAAATCTACCCGCTCGGCCACCCGGAAATCGGCGCCACCCGCAAACTGGAAACGTGGCAACTCACCCAGCCCATCACCGCCACCGCCGCGGCGCCGGCCATCGAGCAACTCCTGCAGACCCTCACCAAACTCACTTGGCGCACCCGGCTCACGGCCGAGGATCTGAAAACCCGGCCCAATGCCGCCCTGGAATTCGGCTTCGCCCCGCCACAGTCCGCCCTGACCATCCGCCAAGGCGACCGGAAATTCCAACTCGCCCTCGGCAATCGCACCGCGCTCGGCGACGAGATCTTTGTCCAGACCGGCAGCGGCGAAATCTACGTCGTCGCCGCCGACCTGCTGAAACTCTTTCCCCGCACCGTCAGCGAGTGGCGCGACCCCGCGCTGCTGAACTTGAAGCACCTTGCCTTCGACCGCATCATCGTGACCAACGGGGCGAAGGTGTTCGAACTCCAGCGCGACCGCACCAACCAACTCTGGCGGCTCACCCGCCCCCTCGAAGCCCGCGCCGACAATCCCAAGATCGCCAGCCTGCTCCAACAGCTCGAGACGTTACGCGCCAGCCAGTTCGTCACCGACGACCCCAAAGCCGACCTCGAACCTTACGGCCTCCAGCCTGCCGCGCTCACCATCACGCTCGCCCAAGCTGACGCGCCCGTGCTCGTGCTGCAATTCGGCAAAAGCCCTACCAACCATCCCGGGCAGATATTCTTCCACCGCGCCGATCAAACCGGCGTGAGCCTGGTCGCCGGCGAATTGCTCGCGCCCTGGCGCGGGGCGCACGAGGATTTCCGCGACCGCCATCTCGCCCTCCTCCCCGCCGAGATCGTGGATGCTATCGAGTTGCGCGGCCCCGCCGGCTTCACCCTCCAACGCACCAGCAACGACGTATGGCGCGTCACCGCCCCGGAAAATCTGCCCGCCGACACCGCGCTCGTCCGCGAATTTCTCGGCGGCATCAGCAGCCTGCAAGTCACGCAATTCGTCAAGGCCGTCGTCACCGAACCCGACCTGCCCAACTACGGCCTCGCCCCGGCCGCGCGGTCGTTACTCCTGAAATCCGCCGGCGGCGAAACCGGCTTGCAACTCGATTTCAGCGCACCCCAAAACGGCAAGACCTTCGCGCGCCGCAGCGATGAGACTTCCGTGTATGCCGTCCGCACCGAGGATATGCGCCGGTTCCGGGCCGCCGGCTGGCAGTTCCGCGAGCGGCGGCTATGGGATTTCACCGAGGACGAAGTGACGCGCCTCGTGCTGGAGCAGCGTGGCGACCGGCGGGAATTATTGCGCAGGGGGACGAACCACTGGGAGTTCGCCGCCGGCTCGCAAGGGCTGATCAACACCTTCGCCGTGGAGGAAGCCGTGCATCGCCTCGGCGAACTCACTGCCGACACTTGGATGGATCGCGGCGCAGCGGCGCGGAGCGATTACGGTTTCACCAACGACCCGGTGATCCT